>JANXCP010000171.1 GCA_025060245.1 Thermoanaerobaculum sp.
CCAGGTGAGCCCCCTCCACCACGTGGAGGGAGGGGGTGTGCAGGTCGCCCTTGACGCTTGCCGAGGCCAAAAGCTCCACCAGCTGCATGGCGCGAATGTTGCCGATGACCTCGCCGCCTACCTTTACGGTCCGGCCGGTGATCTCGCCCTGCACCTTGGCGCCTTCGGCAATCTCCACAGGACCATCCACGGTGACGTTTCCCTCCACCTGTCCCTCAATGCGCACCCCGGCGGTGCCTGCTAGTTCACCCTTCAGGCGCGACTCACGGGCAATGAGGGTGGAATGGGTGCTGGGGCGAGTCTCGTGGGGGTTGTCACGCACTAGGCCGGCCACGGGAACCTCCTTAAAAAGGTGGAGCGGGCAACGGGATTCGAACCCGCGACTTTCAGCTTGGGAAGCTGACACTCTACCAGCTGAGTTATGCCCGCTCGCTGCTCGCTTCCCACCGAAAAGAATCTAACGGAGCGGCGCGGAACCTGTCAAGGGTTCCTAGAGCACAGCGCACCAAAGGGCCTTGAGGTGGCGAGTTTCGGGGCAGAACAGGGAAACCGGGTGATCGGGGCCGGCGCCGCGGCGCTCCAACACCCTCACCTCCCTCCCGGCATCCAAAGCCGCCGCCAACAACGCCCCTTCCAGCTGCTCCACGGTGATCCGCGCAGAACAGGAGCAAGTAAGTAACATCCCACCCCGCCGAAGGAGCTTGAGCGCCTGGAGGTTGACGTCCCGATAGCCGCTTAAGCCTCGGGTTTCTTGCCCTGGCCCTTTGACAAAGGCGGGAGGATCCACCACCACCCAATCAAACTGTTCTCCCTTTGCCGCCAAACGGCGACAAACAGTAAAGGCATCACCCTGCAGGAACTCCCCCTCCCTCACAGGCAATCCGTTCGCCACATAGGTCTGCTGAGCCAAGGCCAGGGCCCGGCCGCTGCTTTCCACGTTGAGCACGGTCTCCGCCCCCCCCAGCAGGGCGGCCACGGCAAAACCGCCGGTGTACGCGAAAAGGTTGAGCAGCCTCGTGCCACGGCTGTTCCGGCACACCAGCCACCGGTTGTCCCGCTGATCTAAGAACAGCCCGGTTTTTTGCCCCGCGGCCAAATCAGCCAAAAGACGCCAGCGGTGCTCCCGCACCGAAACCGGTTCGCGGGGAAGGTCCCCCTTTACCACTTCCACACCCTCCCGATAGGTTCGGCGCAGGAGCACATGGCGCGCCCCCGTCAAGGACATCGCCACTTCGGCAAGAAGCTGCAGGTAAAGCTCCCACAACGGTTCGTAAAGCTCAAAAACCAGGTAACGCCCGTAAACATCCGCCACCAAACCTGGCACCCCGTCGCCTTCGGCGTGGAGCAACCTCCAGGCCTCGCTGACAATGCGCAGCCTCTTACGCAGGCGCCAGGCCCCCTGGAGGCGCTGGTGCAGGGTGGAGGGCTCCCACGGCTCGGGAGCAAAACATACCATGCGTAGCGCCAAGGAACCGGAGGAGGAGCTGGGAAGCCCCACTCCGAGGTAATCTCCGGAAGCGGAGAACACCGCCACCGGGCCCAGGGACTGGGGAAGGGGACGAGCCAAAGCGCCTCGGTACACCCAGGGGTGCCGCCGTCGCAGCGCGTCGTCTTTCCCCGGGCGAAGCCACACCTCCCCCACCAGGGAAAAAGCACTCACGGGTCCGCCCCCAGCGCCGCGCGCCGCACCATTGCCTCCACCACCAGCTGGGCCACAGGAATCCCGGTAGCGGCGGCAAAGTGCTTCCAGCCAGGAGTAGGGTTTACTTCCCCCACCACCAGGCGATCTCCGTCCGGCCAAAGGTCCACACCGCACAGTCGGAGCCCGCAGGCGGCCGCCGCTGCCCGGGCTAACTGGTGCAGCTGCGGGCTCCCCTCCCAAGGGGTTACCACCCCGCCGCGGGCGGCATTGGTGCGAAACTCGCCCGGCGCCGCCTCATGGCGGGTGAAACCCACCACGTCACCTTCCAGGACCAGGGCGCGAAAGCTCTCCCCACCCGGGGGGCAGAAACGCTGGAGCACCACCTCCTCCCCCAGGCGCCACAGGGTATCCAGAACCGCCTCCAGCTCAGCCAGGCTGTGGCAGCAGATCACACCGACCCCTTGGCGGGAACGGCGAGCCTTCACCACCACGGGAAACCCCATGGTCTGCCCACAGCGGGCTAGCACCTGCGGATCGCTACCCACCACAGTTGGAGGGTGCGGGATCCCCGCTCGGTGGAGCCGCTCGACGGTGAGCCAGTGGTCGCGGGCGATGCGGATAGCCCCCGGAGGATTGAAGGGCAAACAACCTTGACGCTCCAGGGCGGCGACGAGGGCCAAGGTGGATTCAGGACGGAAGTTTCCCACCCGCGGAAGAAAACAAGCGACCCTATGGGTAGCCACGGGCACACCATCCAGGAGGACCTCTCCAGGTAGGGACGCGGCCATTCGCGTGCTGTCCCACACATGTACCGGCACGCTCAACGACTCCCCGGCCTGCACGAGCTCGCGGTACAAAGGCAGCTCGGGGGCCGCCGTGAGCACGGCCAACTCAACCACCCGCCCCCTCCCCGAGCAGCTGTCGCAGCAAGGTGGTCAAGAAGTCCTCGTCAAAAGGCTTGGAAACGTAGGCATCGGCGCCCACCGCAAGGGCCCGCGCC
>JANXCP010000172.1 GCA_025060245.1 Thermoanaerobaculum sp.
TCCAGCGCCCGTTTTACCCCGAAGGCCGCGACTGGTGCCATACAGTGGCGCTGCAACTCGGTGGGGGGATGGTGGGTGGCGACCAACTCTGGCTCCGGGGGCATTTGCAAGCAGGAACTAGGGTGTGCTGGACCACTGCCACCGCCGGCAAGGTTTATCGCAGCCTGTCGCCTGAAGTCCGGCAGGTGAGCAAGAGCCACTGGCGGGTGGAGGCCCAGGCAATTTTGGAGCTGTTTCCCCAGGAAACCATCCTGTTTGCTGGCGCCCAGTTCCACCAGCACCTTCGGATTGAGTTGCATCCGACCGCTCTCTGTTGTGGCTGGGAGATTTACCGCTTCGGACGGACAGCGCGGGGAGAACGCTTCCTGGGGGGCACCTGGCGGAGTTACACCGAAATCTGGTGCCAGGACCAACCCCTGTGGATTGACCGGCAGTTTTTGCGGGGGACGCCGGAGTTTTTAGACAGCCCCAACGCCCTGGCGGGTCAACCGGTGGTAGGCACGTTTTGGCTGGTGGGCTGGGACGTGAGGGAAGAAAGAGTGGGCGAGTTGCGCGAGTTGCTGGCGACGTGTGCCGGTGAGATAGCGCTGACCCGTTTGCTCAAGGGCCTGATGTGCCGGTATCGGGGGAGGTCCACCGCCGAGTGCAAACACTACTTCATATCTCTGTGGCAGGCACTGCGGCAGGAGTATGCTCACCGGCCCGCCTGTCTCCCCCGCGTCTGGCAACTAAAAGAGGAAGTACCGCTGGGCCATGGGTAGTTCCTTGGCTGGCTCGCAGGTCAGAACTTCTCCATTTGCTCGCACGATGTAGGTTTCGGGGTCCACCTCGATGTGGGGGAGCGCGTCGTTGAGCTTTAAATCCTTCTTGCTCAAACGGCGGATGTTTTCCACTGGCAACACCCGCTTTTGCAGGCCCAACTGCTGGGGAACACCTTCCTCCAAGGCCACTTTGGAGACAAACGTAAACGACGTGCTGTAGCTGCAGCGACCGAAACTGGCGAACATGGGCCGCATATGCACCGGTTGGGGGGTGGGGATGCTGGCGTTGGCATCGCCCATCTGGCTCCAGACAATCGCACCCGCTTTGAGCACCATTTCCGGTTTGACTCCAAAAAACGCCGGTTTCCAGAGACACAGGTCGGCAAATTTTCCCACCTCCACCGACCCCACATAACGGGCAATGCCGTGGGTGATAGCGGGGTTAATGGTGTATTTGGCCACGTAGCGCCGCGCCCGGAAGTTGTCAGCCCGCTCCTCTTCCGGCAACGGTCCTCGCTGCACCTTCATCTTGTGGGCGGTCTGCCAGGTGCGAATGATCACTTCCCCGATGCGGCCCATCGCTTGGGAGTCGGAAGAAATGATGCTCAGCGCCCCCATGTCGTGCAGGATGTCCTCAGCGGCAATGGTTTCGCGGCGGATGCGGGATTCGGCAAAGGCCACATCTTCCGGAATGTTGGGGTCTAGGTGGTGGCACACCATCAACATATCCAGATGCTCTTCCAGGGTGTTGACGGTGTAGGGACGGGTGGGGTTAGTCGAAGAGGGTAAAACGTTTGGTTCGCCACAGACTTTGATGATGTCGGGTGCATGTCCTCCGCCAGCGCCCTCGGTGTGGTAGGTGTGAATCACCCGCCCCTTGAAGGCCCGAATCGTATCCTCCACAAAGCCCGCCTCGTTCAAGGTGTCAGTGTGAATCGCCACCTGCACGTCAAACTCTTCGGCCACGCTCAAGCACACATCAATAGCGGCGGGGGTCGTTCCCCAATCCTCATGGAGTTTCAGACCAATGGCGCCCGCCCGGATTTGTTCCCGCAGTCCTTCTGGTTTGGCGCTGTTGCCCTTGCCCAAAAACCCTAGGTTGATGGGAAAGCCATCGGCGGCCTCCAACATACGGTAGATATGCCAAGGCCCAGGGGTGCAGGTGGTGGCGCAGGTTCCCACTGCCGGTCCCGTGCCGCCGCCAATCATAGTGGTGATACCCGCAGCCAAAGCCACTTCAATTTGTTGAGGACAGATGAAATGAATGTGGGTATCAATGCCTCCGGCGGTCAGGATCAAGCCTTCCCCAGCAATAATTTCCGTCCCTGGCCCAATGATGATGGTCACCCCATCTTGGGTGTAAGGGTTACCGGCCTTACCGATGGCGGCAATCTTACCGTCTTTAATTCCCACATCCGCCTTGACAATCCCCCACCAGTCGAGGATGAGGGCGTTGGTGATCACCGTGTCCATCGCCCCAGCACCGCGAGAGATGGGCGATTGTCCCATGCCATCCCGAATTACCTTCCCCCCGCCGAATTTCACTTCCTCCCCGTAGATAGTGAAATCCTTTTCCACTTCGATGAAGAGTTCCGTGTCAGCCAGGCGCACCCGGTCCCCTACCGTTGGCCCATAGGTATCCGCGTAGGCCCGCCGGCTCATGCGGTAGCTCATAGTTTGCCTTCCACCTTGGCGTTGAACCCGTAAACTTCGCGACTGCCGCCGTAGGGCACCAGCCTAACTTCTTTGGTATCGCCTGGTTCAAAGCGCACTGCTGTGCCCGCC
>JANXCP010000173.1 GCA_025060245.1 Thermoanaerobaculum sp.
GGGAAGGGGACTGGCGGCGCATTGTACCTACTTCGCGGGGTACGAGCTCGTCCGGCTGACCCGCAGGCCTTCCGCCCGCAGCGTTTTCACCTGCACCTCCAGCACCCCAGCCAGCACCACCCAGGCGGTGGTGGGCCCCACGGTGGCCTGGGGCGGGGAAAAGGTCCAGCCGGCCGCCGAGGCCAAGACCCAGGGGCGCAACCCCTCCGGGCAACTCAAGAACACCAACCGCTTGACCTTGCCTTCCGGGGCCAGCTCCAGGATCAGCTTGATGGGCTGGCGAAACTCCTGCGCCGGGGCCTTGGCGGAGAAACGCTTGGGGGCGGGAAAGGAGGAAAGCTGCGCCAACGGGGTACCGGCCAGCTGGCTGTCGCGGGGTTCCGCCGGCGGCAAGGCGGGGCTCTCCGGTGTGGCGGGCTCCGCGGGATCGGGCAAGGTGACCACCGGCTGGGTCAAGCGACCGGTGGAGATTTCCCCCTGCAGATCAACCCCCACGTCCACCCAAACCCCCACCGGCTGGCCAAACGCCTTGGCCGGGGTGAAGCTCGTCTCCTGCAGCGCCAAACGCACCGGTTCCACCACCCCCGGTAAGGGGTTACCCAAGGGCTGCGCCCTGCGGCAGCTGCCGTTCTTGTCCACGTACACCGCAAAGGCCACCGGGACCGTGACGGCAAAGTCCTCACGCATAGGCATCTGCCGCGGAGCCGGCGGGGCGACGAGGGGGGTAAAAAACGGGTTCGTGGGGGGCACCGCCGGCAGCTCCATGGGCACCGGCACCGGCAAAGCCACCTTTTGCTCCCAGGGTTTGTCGGGCTTCGGGCTTGCCTCCTGGGCCATGAGCAAGAGCGCAACCAGGGCCACGTGCATGGCGCTATCTTACCCCTTTGCCTCCGCCCAGGAGGGACCGAGGCCCACATCCGCCCGCAAAGGCACCGAGAGCTGCGCCACCCCTTCCATGGTTTCCCGCACCAGCTGCGCCACCTCCTCCGCTCGCTCTTGGACCGCTTCCAGCACCAGCTCATCGTGCACCTGCAGCAGCAGTCGCCCAGGGAAGCCGCGCGCCTTCAGCTGCTCAAAGGTGCGGATCATGGCCAGCTTCATCAGGTCGGCGGCGGTTCCTTGTACCGGCGCGTTGATGGCCATCCGCTCGGCGTTGCCGCGCACATTGGCGTTTTGCGAATCCAATCCGGAAATATGCCGCACCCGACCAAAGAGGGTGTGCACCTTGCCCGTGCGCCGCGCCTCCTCCTTCACCGTTTCCAAGTACTCCCGCACCTTCGGCAGGCGGGCAAAGTAGGCATCAATGAACGCCTGTGCCTCCCGCTGGCTCACCCCCAGCTCCCGCCCCAGGGCGTAGGCACCCATGCCGTAGATCAAGCCAAAGTTAATGGTCTTCGCCGCCCGCCGCATGTCCGGGGTCACCGATTCGGGAGCTACGCCAAAGACCAGAGCGGCGGTGGCGGTGTGAATGTCCTCCCCGCGGGCGAAGGCCGAGCGCAAGGCCGGATCCTGGGACAGGTGGGCCAACACCCGCAGCTCAATTTGCGAGTAATCGGCCACCACCAACAGGTGGCCCTCCGCGGCCACAAAAGCCCGGCGCACCTCCCGTCCCAGCTCCGAGCGAATGGGGATGTTCTGCAAATTGGGATCGGAGGAGGAAAGCCGGCCGGTGGCGGTCACCGCTTGGTTGAAGCGGGTGTGGACGCGGCCATCGGCACCCAGCACCTTGGGCAGGGCATCCAAGTAGGTGGACTTTAGCTTGGCCAACTCCCGGTACTCCACGATCAGGGCCGGCAGGCGATACCCCTGCAATGCCAGCTCCTGCAGCACATCCGCATCGGTGGAAGGGGCTTTGGTCTTGGAGGTCCGCCGCAGCACCGGCATCCCCTTCCAGGCAAACAGCACTTCCGCCAACTGCTTGGGGGAGTTGATGTTGAAGCTTCCCCCCGCCTCGGAGTAAATTTCCTGTTCCTTTTCCTGCAAGAGGCCGCCCACCTTCTGCGAAAGCTTTGCCAGGTAAGCCACGTCCAGCTTCACCCCCGCCCGCTCCATATCCTCCAGGACCGGTACCAGGGGCAGTTCCAGGTTCAGGTAAACCCCCAGCACCCCATGCTCTTCCAGGGCCTTCCGCAGCCGCGGCGCCAGCGCCGCCACCGCCAGCACCTCCTCCTCCGGCGAGGTCAAGGCTGGCATCGGCAGGTGAAAACGCTGGCACAGGGCCGCAAGGCTCACCGCCTCCCCGGGGGCAAGCACGTACCCCGCCAGCATGGCATCCTGGCAGGGCTCTTCCACCGCCAGGCCCTGATCGCGCAGGCCCGCCAGCAAGGCCTTGGCGTCGTAACACCACACGTCCCGGAATCGAACCCCCAGGGCCTCCACCCCTGAACCCGCCGGCAGACGGGTATGCCCCGCCCCAGAAGCCAGGATCAGCTCGCCCTGCACGAGGCCGCAGGCCACCGGCT
>JANXCP010000174.1 GCA_025060245.1 Thermoanaerobaculum sp.
TGGAGGACAACGAACCCAGATGAACCCCCCGGAACGCCTGGGGATCACCGCTCATGACCGCTTTCCCCAAGGGCCAGGCCGCCCCACCCACCCCTTGTCAGCCGAGCCCACACACCCTTCGGCAATCCGCCATCACCTGGCTGACCACCGCCCGCGCCTTCTCTGCCCCTTGCCGAAGGACGGTTTCCACGTACCCTAGGTCCTGCAGCAGCTCCTCACGCCGTCGCCGCGCTTCCCGGAAGTGATCCAGGATCAAGCCCAACAGGTGCTGTTTCATCTTTCCGTAGCCCGTGCCCCCTTGGGTGAACCACCGGCGCACCTGCGGCCACTCCTCTTTGGGTGTGAACAGCTTGAGCAGGTGGAACAGGGTGTTACCCCGCGTTGGCTTGGGCTCCTCCACCGGCGTGGAGTCGGTGACGATGGCCATGACACGCTTCTTCAGCTCAGCCTCCGGGGCAAAGATGTCCAAGGTGTTGCCGTAGGACTTGGACATCTTCCGCCCGTCAATCCCTGGGACCACCGCCACCTCGGGGAGGATCATCTCCTCCGGCAGGTGGAGCACCTGTTCGCCGTACTGGTTGTTGAACGCCGCCGCCACATCCCGCGTCACCTCCAAGTGCTGCTTTTGATCCTTTCCCACCGGCACCTTGTCCGCCCGCACGATGAGGATGTCAGCCGCCATGAGGACGGGATAGGCAAAAAGCCCATGGTTGGGGGAAATCCCCTTGGACACCTTGTCCTTGTACGAGTGACAACGCTGCAGCAAACCCATCGGCGTGACGGTGGACAGAAGCCACGCCAATTCGGTCACTTCCGGGATATCCGATTGGCGGTACAACACCGACCGTTGGGGATCCAAACCCAAGGCGAGGAAATCCACCGCCAACATTTGCGTGTGCTCCTGCAGGGTTTTCCCATCGTGCACGGTGGTCATCGCGTGAAGGTTGGCGATGAAGTAAAAACACTGATTGTGTGGATCGTTTTGCAGCTGCACGAACTGCCGAATGGCACCGAAGTAGTTGCCAATGTGCAAACGCCCAGAGGGCTGCACCCCGGACAAAACCCGCATAAACCCTCCCCGCGGCAAGTGTAGCAAGGCGATGCTGCACGGACCTCTCGCCGAGGGAAATCAGCGCAGGGTGAGGCGACGGGTCAGGTGGGCTTCCCCCCGCGGCCGGAGGTTCGTCAACAGCGGTTGTCCCCCCTGTTGGACCAAAACCACCGGCGGACCCTTGCGGGTGGGCCGGCCAAAGCCGCCAGAAAGGACCGCCTGTTCCCCCCCTCGGTAGGCGGACAAGATGCTGGACACGTACTTTTGCGTTTCGGCGTAGGGTGGAATCCCGCCATGTTTCTCCACCGCTTTGGGACCAGCGTTGTAAGCCGCCAAAGCCTTGGAAAGGTCAAAGCCGAAGCGTTCCAAGAGGTCGCGGAGGTAACGCACCCCTCCCCGAAGGTTCTCTTCCGCGTCAAAAACGTTGGCCACGCCGTAAAGGGCGGCAGTCTGGGGCATCAGCTGCATGACCCCCATGGCTCCCTTGGGGCTGACGGCCCGCGGGTTGTAGCCGGATTCCAAACGGATTACCAGATCCACCAGGTGCGGGTCCAGCCCGTGGGCCCTAGCCACCTCCTCCACCAAGGGCCAAAGGAGGCTGCGCTGAGCGCCCCCGGCAGGCATGCGGAAGGCCATGCTGGGTGAAGGGACGTTGACCATGCGCAACGTCCCATCGGGGTTGCGCACGAGGAAGACGCCCCCAGCTGCCGCTGGCCACACCCCAGTGGCCGCAACGAGCAGGGC
Organism: Thermoanaerobaculum sp.; assembly: GCA_025060245.1. Classification (GTDB taxonomy): domain Bacteria; phylum Acidobacteriota; class Thermoanaerobaculia; order Thermoanaerobaculales; family Thermoanaerobaculaceae; genus Thermoanaerobaculum. The sequence goes on from JANXCP010000174.1 coordinate 1,796, forward strand.
AGCAGGGAGGGCTTTCACCCCAGGACCTCCTGCAGGACCTGCGGAGCAGCTGCCAGGGCAAGGGGGAGCTTTTCCGGGTTCTTGCCCCCGGCTTGGGCCATGGTAGGCTTTCCACCCCCCCGCGCCTCCATGAGGGCGCCCAACCGTTGGGCCAACTCGGCAGCGCTAACCCGCGGCACGAGGTCGGCGGTCACGGAAACCAACAAGGTTGCCGCTTGCTCCTCGGCCATACCCAACACCACAACCCCGCTTTTCAGCTTATCACGGAGGCGATCGGCTAACTCGCGCAGCGACCTGGCGTCCATGTGCTTATCTTCACGCAACTACTGCTGATCCCAGGCCACCTGAAGTACCTGTTAGTAG
>JANXCP010000175.1 GCA_025060245.1 Thermoanaerobaculum sp.
CCCGGCGGTGATGCCCAACTGGTACAGCCGCTCAATGGGCCCCTGAAACGGATGCCCATCCGGCACATCGGAAAAAATTGCCGCTTGGACCTCAAAAGGCAAGGCCAACGACAGCAACAGAACAAGGCGAACCTGCTTCAAGGTAAACCTCCTTGGGCAGTGCACTCTAGCTGCCCTGGTTGTCGGACGATGATCACCGGGTCACCTTGGTACCACTCCACACGGCCGTTCACCCGCACCTGAGCGCCGGCGGTGCACAGGCGTAACCGAGAAGAGTTGCCCCATGCGGTGACTACCTCCCGCGGGATCAGCACCTTAAAGGTCCCCTGGTGAGGCCGGGCGAAGGCAATAAGGGTGCTTTTGCCGTTATCAACCGTGTACACCACGTCCCCGTAAACGATGACGTCTCTTCCTGCCCAGGCGCGTGCCTCGCTCACTGGCACCACCGCTCCTGGGCTCGTCGGTGGAACCATTGGGGCGGTGGGAGGCTGGGCACTGGAGTTGGCGGGTGCGGCGGGCCACGATGGGGCAGGCCCCAAGACCGCCAAGGCCCCGTCACAGCTGCGGAAAAAGATCTTGCCGTTGCTCACCACGGCGGTGGCGTACTCGCTCCAGAACTGGTCGTACACCGCCCCCTGGTTGAAGTACAGGTAAAAACCGAAGTCGTACTCACGCGTGTTGCGCAAGTTGTTGGAACAAAAATGCGTCGGGGAAAACGGGCACCCCGCCGGGTCGTCCTGCGAGGTCACCACAGTAGCTAAGCGCTGGGAGGTGATTTTTTGGGCAAAGGAACCGCGGGATGGCGAACGATCCAGGATTCGCAGGGCGAAAAGTGCCTCCCAGTGCCCACCGAACAGGGTGTCCTGGGCCATGGCCACGTTGGGCTGTTCGTCGGTGAGGAGGAAAGGGTCCGTGGCGCCCGGGGGCCAATCAAAGGCGATGAACCGCACGTCCCCGCCGGTGAGGCCCGGGATGGTACTGTCGTCCAACATGACCTCGCCGAAATGCGAATCCCATCGGGGGTCGTACACGTGCTTGGCGCGGATGATGGTATAGGCCACCTCTTTGCCGTGGGTGAAACGCTTAACCACGGGTTGGGGCCCCATGGGGAGATAGTCGTGGTCCCCATACCCCCCATGCCCCACGTTGACCACAAAGGGTACGGAGCCGTCGTCCAGCCTGAGGGCAAAAAGAGCTTGTTCACCCGGGTTGGCGGCCAAAAAGGCCCGCATGCTGGCGTTGTCCTGCGGCCAATCCTGCCAAACTGATTGCCAGCCCAGGCGGACCTTGACGAGCACCAAACCGGCGTTATCCGCCACCACCGGCCACCCATAGCGGTACTCTGTGGGATCGGCAAAGTTCCGGCTGGGGTGGACCGGGCGCACGCGCCAGGCTTGGGTACCGTTCCAGTTACGGATGGCGTGGACGTAGAGGTCAGGCTCAGTGGCGACCAGGATCAAATCGCGGGAGAGGGAGTAGGCAGGGGGTACAGCCACCGTGGCGCCGGCGTGGTAGCTCCACACCAGCCCCAGGTCGCCGGTACGCACGGCGAAAACCCAACTGCCAACAGCCACGATGACTCGCTCAGCCAGCAACGCAGGAGGTAGGGGCAGGAGGCTACTTTGACCTGTGGCGTAGTGCCCGAGGATCACACCGTCAGATGCCCGCAGCTTCCACAGCTTGCCGTCGGTGGCCAGGGCGAACACTGCTTGCGTTCCCGGGTCGTAGGCGACGGTGGAGCGAATGTCCCCCAGCCCTTGCCGCCACCATAGGGTGGTTCCGGTGGCCTCATCCAGCGCCACCACCCCGTCCACACCGGTGGCCACGTACACCCGCCCTCCCCCTACCACGGGTTGCACATTGCGGGGCAGCGATCCGCCGGTGGTCACCTTGGCGATGCTACCGGTGGCGTTGGGTCCATTCCACGACCAGAGCCACCGCCACGGGTGCGGCACGTCATCAAACGAGTAGCTGGTCCGCTGCGCGTTTCCGCCGTGTTGCCGCCATAGACGGTCGGCGGGCGGAAGGAGGGTAAAGTTGCTGCTCAAGAACGCCGCCATGTGGGCGCGGGTGACGGGGTTTTGGGGGCAGAAGTGGGGTGGGTTGGTGGCGCAGCCGGCGGTGA
>JANXCP010000176.1 GCA_025060245.1 Thermoanaerobaculum sp.
GATCGCGCAGGCCCGCCAGCAAGGCCTTGGCGTCGTAACACCACACGTCCCGGAAGCGAACCCCCAGGGCCTCCACCCCTGAACCCGCCGGCAGACGGGTATGCCCCGCCCCAGAAGCCAAAATCAGCTCGCCCTGCACGAGGCCGCAGGCCACCGGCTCCTGCCGGCCGAAGCTGGCCAACACCTCCGCCAAGGGTACTGCCTTCGGGGCAGCGGGCACCTGCCCCGCCACCTCCACCACCGTGGGCTGCAGCTCGGCGAGCAGGCTGGCAAAGCCCAAGTTGCGGTAAAAATCCACGAGCCCCGGCAGGGGAGGCCGGCGCTGGAGCTGGTCCCAGGTGACGGGCAAGGGCAGGTCGCGTTTGAGCTCCACGAGCTGCCGGGAAAGCTCTACCTGGGCTTGGTGGGCTCGCAAGGCCTGCTGAATTTTTGCCGTGGGCACTTGTTCCAGCTGCTGGTAAAGGGCGCTTACCGAACCAAAACGGCGGATCAACTCCCGGGCGGTCTTTTCCCCCACCCCGGGACAGCCCGGGATGTTGTCCGAGGCGTCCCCCTCCAAGGCCAACACCTCCACCACCTGGGCCGGCGGCACGCCAAACACCTCCGCCACCCCCGCCTCATCCAACAGGCGCTCCAGCCGGGTATGCCACAGCTTGATCTGCGGATCCCGCACCAGCTGCATCAGGTCCTTATCCACCGTGGCGATGACCACCTCAAACCCCGCCTCGGCGGCTTGTTCGGCCAGGCTGGCCAGCATGTCGTCCGCTTCCACGTCGGGGGTCAACAGCAAGTACACACCCAAAAGTCTGAGCGCCTCGTGCACCAACGGCACCTGCAGGCGCAGCTCCTCCGGCATGGGCTGACGTTGGGCCTTGTAGGATTCCAGAAGGCGACTGCGAAAGGTTTCGCGGGAGACATCAAAGGCCACCGCCACATGGGTGGGGGAAAGCTCCCGCAGCATGCGGTGAAACATGCGCAGAAAACCGTACACCGCGCCGGTGGGAGTGCCGTCGGGCGCCGACAGGCGCGTCTTGAGAGCAAAAAAGGCACGGTACAGGTTGGAGTGGCCATCCACCAAGAGCAAGCGCTGCATGGCGCAACCATACCACGGCGGAAGCGGCGGCTTTGGCCAGGAGCAAGACCAGGACCTAAAATATCTTTAAGGAGGCCACCGCCATGTGGAGCGCCGCGCTGTTCCTCATCTTGGCTCAGGCTACGAGCCAGCCGCGCCTGAGCTTACGCCCGGCCAGCTACCTGCCTTTGGTCCCCGGAACCGTGTGGGTGTACCAAAGCTCCCAGCCCGGTGACGCCCTTTGGGAAGTGACCGCCTCGGGGATTTCCGCTGGTGAAAGCCTTGCGGGTGCTTGGCTCTTCGGCTATTTCCCGGGCCCGCCCCGGCTCGTCCGCAGCCTTGCCTCCGGTGTCGTGGAGGAGGTTTCCGCCGAAGGCCCTTCGGTGTTGTGGTACCAGCTTCATGCACCGGAGGGGAACAGTTGGACCCTGAAGCTTGCCGGTGACACCGGAGAACCCATCTTGGCCTGCTACCAAGGGGCGCGGCTTCGCGTGGCAGGGCGCGGGGAAACGGTGGTGGTTCCCGCCGGTACCTTTACCCAGGTGGTACAGGTGCGGTGGGAAACCCCATGTGCGGACGCGGGTCCGGTGGCGGAATGGTTTGCCCCTGGGGTCGGCTTGGTGCAGCGCCAAGAGCAAACCCTCTGGGGGGTTCGCACCTGGCAGCTGCGCGAGCTTCGCCGGGACGGGCCCCTGGTACCAGACCTTCCGCGCTACGGCGGGGGAGTGGGGCTGGTGAGCCGCCAGCTCACCTTGAACCTCATGCCACCGGTGGACCTAAGCCAGCTGCCCACCGTCAAGGGGAGTTTGGCCTTGTGGTACCTTCCCGCAACTGCCGAGGGCTCGCGCGAAGAGGCCCTGCCCCCTTGCTTGGTGTTGGTGGGTGAAATCCTGGACTCCCGCGGGCAGGTCCTCCTGCGCCAGCCCCTGGTGGATCCGGGATGCACCGCCCTGACCCCGGTGGGAAGCCGCCTGCGGGTGATCCCCTTTGCGCTGCCAACGGTGGTCCAGGGCCGGCCCTTGGCTCAGGGGAGCTA
>JANXCP010000177.1 GCA_025060245.1 Thermoanaerobaculum sp.
AAAGGTCCGACCCTGGTAGAGGATTTGCTCGCCTGGGGACTCGTCCACGCCAGCGAAGAGGGAACCGATCATCACCGTATCGGCCCCCGCTGCCAGCGCCTTGGTAATATCCCCCGAATACTTGATCCCGCCGTCGGCAATGAGGGGTACCCCCGCCTCGCGGCAAGCCCGGGCGCATTGAGAAATCGCAGTAATTTGCGGTACCCCCGCACCCGTCACCACCCGCGTGGTGCAAATGGATCCCGGTCCCACACCGACCTTGACCGCATCAGCGCCCAAGGCAATGAGATCGCGAGCTCCTTCGTAGGTGGCCACGTTGCCCGCTACCAGCGGAATTTCGGGAAAATGCTCTTTGATCCAGCGGGCTGCGGCCATGACCGCTTCCGCGTGGCCATGGCTGGAGTCTAGCACCAGTACGTCCACGCGCGCTGCCACCAGGGCACGACAACGGTCGGCCAAGTCTTTCCCCGCGCCCACTGCCGCGGCCACCCGCAGACGCCCCATGTGGTCTTTGCAGGCGTGGGGGAACTCCTGGGCTTTTTTGATGTCCTTCACGGTGATGAGGCCCTTGAGGTTACCTTCCTGATCCACCACCAGGAGCTTTTCAATTCGGTGCTTGTGCAGGATGGCCTTGGCCTGCTCCAGGGTTGTGCCCACCGGCGCCGTGACCAGGTTGTCCTTGGTCATGAAATCGGCGATGGGGCGTTCCTCGTCGGTGCAAAAGCGCAAGTCCCGGTTGGTCAAGATCCCCTTCAGTTGGCCCTGCTCATCCACCACGGGGAGGCCAGAAATGTGGTACCGAGCCATCAGCGCCAGGGCCTCGCGCACCAGTTGGTCCGGGCGGATGGTGACCGGGTCCACGATCATCCCCGATTCGGAACGCTTCACCCGGTCCACCTCCTCCGCCTGGCGGTCAATGCTCATGTTGCGGTGGATGACTCCGATGCCACCGTGCTGGGCCATGGCGATGGCCATGGGAGCTTCGGTGACCGTATCCATGGCCGCGGACAGGATGGGGATGCGCAGGGGGATGTGACGGGTGAGCCGACTGGCCACATCCACCTCTGCCGGGTGGACGGCGGATCGAGCGGGGACCAGGAGCACGTCGTCAAAGGTTAAAGCCAAGGGGATTTCACGTTCCAGCATGGCAAATTCTAACCGCAGGTGGCTGTGATTCAGCAAGTGCTCATGCTCAGGGGAGCACTTCGGTGCCAGAATAGGTCCATGGGTGAGGGGGGTGCCTACCGCGCGGGCTTGCTCCTCGGCCTAAGCCTTCGGGCGTACCGCCGGCTCCTGCGTTGGCGGGTCGGGGGTTGGGTGCCCCTCCCGCGGCCGTGTGTCTTGGCCGTTTGGCATGGCCGTCTGTTAGGGGTCCTCCTGGCCCAGACCGGCTCCGGCATGGTGACCATGGCTTCCCGCTCCAGCGACGGTGCCCTGGCGGCGGGTGCGGTGCGCGCCCTGGGGTGTCAAGCCGTGCGGGGATCGGCCAGTCGCGGAGGGGCACAGGCTTTGCGAGCGCTGAAAAGGGCGCTGGAACGGGGGGCCCCCCTGGCGGGCCTCACAGTGGATGGTCCTCGCGGACCGTGGCGGGTGGTCAAACCCGGGGTGGTGGCGGCAGCCCGCTGGCTGGGGGCGCCCATCGTTCCCGCCACCTTTTCCGCCACGCGGGCGAAGGTGTTGGGCAGTTGGGATCGGATGGTGGTCCCCAAGCCCGGTTCGCGAGTGCACGTGCACTTTGGTGAACCGTTGGACCCCGCCTCCCTGCCGCCCTCGGTGGATGCTGCCTGCCAGGTGGTGGGTAAAGCCTTGGACACCCTCACCCTACAGTTGGACCAGGAGGTATTGGGGCAACCCCTGTGGGGGGAGGGCAAGCCATGAGCCCCCTTTGGCCTTTGCGCAAGCCCGCGGCAAAGGGCGGCGTGGACCAGCACGGCATTGCGGGGTCGTACTGTTGGTGGAGCTTCCACCTGCACATCCCGTACCCAAGCCTGGGAGTCACCGCTCGCCAACTGGCGGGGTTTCTGTCGGGGTACTGGGAGGGGCGGGGGCTTAC
>JANXCP010000178.1 GCA_025060245.1 Thermoanaerobaculum sp.
CGTCAAGGACGATGACCAGCAAACCCGCGAAGCTCTCGCCCATCAGGGCGGTGTTTGGCAAAAACACTTCACCCGCTTCAACCAGTGGTTTTTCTGGTCCTGGCGTGGCGAGTGAGGGAGTTGGCTTGAGGGAACAGGGGGATTTGGGTGAGGGCGGGGTGGCTGGCGCCGTGAGCGGCCAAGCCGGTTCAATACCGAAGATCGTTTTTCCCGCTGGCAATTTATTGTTTCCTGGTAGCGGAGCATGAACGCCTTTGATCAGTCCTACGGGTACTTTCAGCAGTTGGAGCGGGCTGGGAAGTGGAGCATCCCGTGGTGGTCGGCGCGCTTTTACGCCCAACTGGCCCACAGGTACGCCCCCGCAGCGTATCCGCGACGGGCGTTGGACGTGGGCTGCGGCTTGGGCATGCTCTTGGCGCAGTTGACCCCGGACTTTGTCACCTATGGGCTTGACATCTCGGCCTTTGCCTTGGCGGTGGCGCGCCGGCGGGCGCCCCATGCCCATTTGGTGCTGGGCAACGCTGGTTCCTTGGCTGCGTTTCCCGGTAACTATTTTCACGCGGTGATCGCCAAGCACGTCCTGGAGCACTTACCCGAGCCAGAAGAAGCCTTGGGGCAGTGCGCGCGGCTGCTGGTGCCCCAAGGTGTGTTGATCTTCGGTACTCCCAACACCCGTTCCCTGCTCCGGCCCTTGAAGGGCAAACAGTGGATTGGGGTCCGTGACCCCACCCACGTGGCGGTCCTCCCGCCCAAGGTTTGGCTCACCCTCACGGCCCAGGCGGGTTTGCGGATCCTGCGGGTGTTCTCCGACGGTTTTTGGGATGTGCCCTACCTACCCCTCATACCCCGGGTCCTCCAGCTGCCCTTGTTTGCGTGGCCAGCGGCACTACAAGTCCTCCTGGGGTGGCCCTTGATCCCGGTGGCATTAGGGGAAAGCCTTTTGGTCATTGCCCAAAAGCCGGGGTGAGGATGAGGCGGCAGTGCGGTAGAGGAGCATTTCCCCAGGTGTACGAGGTTAGGTGGCTGGTCCCCGCACCAGCCCCACGTCCCACACCGGGCTGATGCTCAGCACCCAACGGTAGCGGGGGCGGAGGTTACCGGTTCTCATCTTCTCATGCACCAGCACACCCAAAGCCGGGCTTTGAATTTGCTCCAGGCCTGCGGGACCTGGTCTCACCGCCCGGTTGAAGGTGTCGCAGGCCAGCGTATAGGTGCCGCTGACGGCACCCGGCGCCCAGTTGAGCCACTCCACTGCCGACGTCAGACCAAAGGCAATGCTGCTCTTGATTTGCCGTTCCCGCAACACCTGGGTGCCGGCTTGATCCCGGGCCACTCGCAGCACCCCCCCTGGTCCAGTTCCACCGGCGGGGCGGAAGATCACCCAGAGGGGGGCTTGGTGCTTTGCCACCAGTTGGGGTACGTCCTGGAGGAACGCCTTGATTTGCTGCGCCTCGCTTTGCAGCTCGTTCTTTTGGATAAAGCCCAACACCTGAATGGTGCCGATGAGGGCCACAAAGGCCAAGATCGCCAGCACCACCAACAGCTCCACCAGGGAAAAGCCGCGACGCCACATGGTCACCTCCCGGCAGTCGCCTTGCCGCCATCTAACTGAGGGCACGGGACGCCAGCCCTAACACCAGAATAACCCACAACAGCACAGCCCCTTGCAACGGGCGGTCACGAAAGAGGGCATCGGAAGGATCGGGACAACCCGAGGTGGCCAGCTGGTGGTAGCGCCCGAGACCAAACACAACCGGTAGGTTGGTCAACAAGAACCAAGGCGAGAAGGTTTTCCAGGTGTGCGGCTGGAGGCTATAGGCGGCGTAAGCCATCGCCGTGACCACCAGCAGCCCTTGCAGGAGCCGGCGGAGCAGCCAGGGTGGATAGTGCCCGTTTGCCCGTTCCATGCGCTTACCCAAAGCCAAGAGCAAGGCCAAAAGCCCGCCGCAGGCCAAAAGCCACGGTG
>JANXCP010000179.1 GCA_025060245.1 Thermoanaerobaculum sp.
GCCGCCAAGGTGAGTGTAGACCCTCCACCGCCACCACCACCCCCACCACCTCCCCCGCTGCCGCTTTCTTGCAACACCGTGAAGCTCACGCTAGACGTGGCATCGGGCACGCGAATCTTCCCCTGCCGCGCCCCACCCGTGTTGGCAGCAACGGAAAAGCTCACCTGCCCCGAACCCACCCCGGAACTGCCGCTGGTCACCTGAATCCAGCTCACATCCGGCACCGTCTGCCAAACGCACCCTGCTTGGGTGGTCACGGTAAAGCTGAAGCTGCCCCCACCACCAGGAACTGTGGCAGAGGTGGGCGTGAGGCTGTATGTGCAGTTGGAGAGGCAGCTGCCCGCCGTGACCGTGAGGGGCTTGCTGTCCATCACCTGCTCGCCGCCAGACCCACCCGTCCACACCAGCTGCACCGTGGTGCCCCCGGGGTTCTTGAACGCCACGTCCCGGGAGTCAGCACACATTCCAAAGAGGCACAAGGGAATCTCCGTCCTTCCCTCGCAGCTTTCGTTCCCCACCAGGCGGAACTTCAACTCGTTGAGGACCAGGTTCTGGTAGCTGGTGACCTTCAGGCGCACCTTTTGCCCCGCCGGCACCTGCGTCACGGGCTGGCCCGCCAGGTCCTGAATCGCCAAGGTGGCTGAAGCTGCTGCGATGGCAGGGATTCGCCGCACCACCACCGAGTCCAAGAACACACCCGCCAAAGGCACCATCTCATAACCCAACGGGCTAGAGAACCTAAAGCGAACCCAAACTTGCGGGGACCCCAAAGCCCCGGATATCCCGCGGAAATCCACCACGCCGACGGCCCAGTTGCCGTCCGTTCGGCTACCCCGCCAGACGGTAATAAAGTTCACCCCGTCGCTAGACCACTGCACTATAAAGGAATCCCCCGACTCAATGCCCGCACGAAAACGAAACTCCAACCACGAGTGGCTTGCGCCGGCAAGGCTGAAGGGGCCAAAGGTTAAAGACGTGTCCGTCCCCAAGGGGTAAGAGGCTGGGCATGGTGACAACCAGCTGGAACCACCGGAAAAGGACGCTACGGCCATGCCCTCAGCTGCGGGGACGCAGGTGGCCCTTCCCCACAGCACTCCACGACCTGAGTGGTCGGCTACAGCGACGCCGGGCGGCGGAAAAGGCCCTTCAAAACCTTCGTTGATAAGAACTTGCGGATTGGAAGGAACAGCAATTTCCACTGCTTGGCAAGCCGCCTCCAGGTTTGCCCTTTCCTGGGCGGTCCAACCCAAATTTAACGCCGCTTGCCGCAAGATCTCATAGAAATCAAAGTAGTCAGCGGCGCGCGGCATTAGGTAGGTGTTGGCGTGGTAAAAGAGGGCGGCCACTTTGGAAATCCCCATGGGCGCGATCACCTGACCGTTGAAGCTCCCCCCGTCGGTGAGTAGGAAGGCCAGCTTGTTCCCCACTCCCGAGTTCCTGTGAACCCCTCCGTTGTCTTCGCCGCTACGGGAAAAAAGTGGACTTAGACGGCGGTCTGGTTGTCCACGAGCAGGAGGATCGGACATCGAACGGATTATTCCTGCAACAGAATCCTCGCCCAAGGACCAGCGGACCGCAGGTTGATCGTTGCCTCTGCCGTTTGTAAGGTCCACAAACTCCCCCATCACGTCGGACATCACCTCGTTGATGGCCCCACTTTCCCCCCAGTAGATCAGGTTGGAGGTGAAGCTCGTCCAACCGTGGGCGAACTCGTGGGCCAAGATGTCATCAGCAACCATACCTAGGGTAAACGAAAGCCTTCGCGAGGAGGGATCCCACCAAGCGTCCTGCTCCCAACATAAGGCACTCAGACAGACACGCACCCGCGCCCGCAAGGGGAGGCCTTGTCCATCTACCGAATCTCGGCCAAAGCGCGTGAAGAAAAACTGGTAGGTGTCGC
>JANXCP010000017.1 GCA_025060245.1 Thermoanaerobaculum sp.
GTCTACCGCGCCCGCGACGTGAAGTTGGGGCGCACCGTCGCCATCAAGATCCTCCACCCCCGCCAGCACACCCCTGAAGCCCTGCGCCGCTTTGAACGGGAAGCGCGGGCGGCGGCGGCCCTGTCCCATCCCGGCATCGTGCACATTTACGACTTTGGCCAGGGTTTTGGCTCTTCCTTTCTGGTGATGGAGTACGTGCCCGGTCCCACCCTCCACCAGCTGCTCAAAGAGGAGCCGGCCTTTGTTCGGGCCAACTTGCTGACCCTCATGCTGCAGGCCGCTGAGGCAGTGGGGTACGCCCACAGCCACCACGTGGTCCACCGCGACCTCAAACCCGCCAACTTCATTTTGGCCGAACGCAAGCAACTGAAAATTTTAGACTTTGGCATTGCCCGCCGGCTGGACGAGCTGGACCTGGGCCAGTCTGGCGTCACCGGCACACCCTACTACATGGCCCCGGAGCAGATCCTCAACGAGCAGCCGGATGAGCGGTCCGATGTCTACTCCTTGGGCGTCACCTTTTTCCAACTGGCCACGGGGACCCTTCCCTTCGCTACGGGAAACGTCATCAAGGCCCACCTGGAACAACCTCCCCCTGACCCGCAGGCCCTCAACCCGGATCTGGAGCCGGCGCTGGCGCACCTGATCCTGCGCTGCCTGGAAAAGGATCCTGGAAAAAGGCCGAAGGATGGCAACGCCTTAGCCTCGGCGGTGCGCCTGTTAATGGCGGAGCAGAAGCCGTGAAGGTGGCCCTCATCGGGACCCACGGCGTTGGCAAAACCACCCTCTGCTACGAGCTGGCCGCCCGCTTGAAGCGGCGTGATGTGGATGTGGAGCTGGTCCGGGAGGTGGCGCGCCACTGCCCGCTGCCCATCAACCGGCAGACCAACGAGAAGGCCCAGTCCTGGATCCTCCACACGCAAATGGCCTGGGAACTGGAGGCAGAGGCCAGGCACTTTTTGGTGCTCTGCGATCGCTCGGTGTTGGACAATTACTGCTACCTGCTCTACGCCGAAGGCCCCCAACCCCACTGGGAACCCCTGCTGAGCCGGTGGCTCTCCACCTACCACCTGCTGGTGAAGGTACCCCTATGGACGCCTCCCTCCTGGGACGGGGTGCGGGATACGGACCTGGGTTTTCAACGGGCCATTGACCAGCTCTTGGAGCAAGAGATCTCCCGCCGCGGCCTCCACGTGCTGCACTTGCCCCTCCACCAGCGCTCCCTGTGGGGGGATTTGGTCATGCAAGCCTTGGACCCCTTCGTCCTGCCCATCCCACCCCTTTTTCCCGAAGAGGAAAAGCCGTTACCCTAGGTCATGCAGCTCATCCTGGGTTTGGGTGGCAACGTCGGTAACGTGCCGGCTACCTTTGCTTGGCTGCTGGGGAAGCTGGCGGCTCACGCCTCCGTGCTGGCCACCTCCAGCCTCTACCGCAGCGCCCCCCTGGGGCCCCCGCAGCCGGCGTTTTTCAACGCCGCCCTGTTGCTCTCCTTTGCCGGCCACCCGCAGCAACTTTTTGAGCTCTGCCAAGCCTGGGAGCGGGAGGCGGGACGCCAGCGGGAGGTGGAGCCCCGCTGGGGGCCGCGTCCGCTGGACCTGGACCTGCTCATGGCGCCCCAAGTGGTGATGGTCAGCAAGACCCTCGTCCTGCCCCATCCACGCCTTGCCCAACGGCGGTTCGCCCTCCTCCCCGCCGCCGAGGTGGCACCCCACTGGGTTCACCCGCGGCAGCGTCGTACCCTGGCGGAGCTGGCGCGCATGCTGGCCCCCCAGGGGCAGGAGTGCGAGCTCGTCGGAGCTTTTCCCTGTCCCGCGTCCCTCACCGGCGCTGCAGACGCACCCGCACATCCACCGCCACCACCCCCTGGGGGAACGCCAGCAACGGGTTGAGGTCGCACTCCTCAAGCTCCGGCACACCCGCCGCCAGGGCCGACAGGCGCACCACCGCCTCTGCCACCGCGCTCGTATCCACTGCCGGCTTGCCGCGGAACGGTCCCAACAGGGCTTTACCCTTCAGCTCTGCCAGCATGGCCTGGGCGTCCTCCAAGGAGCAGGGTGCGGGTCGGAAGGCCACGTCTTGCCACACCTCCACCGCCACCCCTCCCAACCCACAAGCCACCAGGGGACCCACCACCGGATCGCGGGTGATACCCAGGATCAGCTCCCGACCACCGGTGAGAAACGGCTGGAGCAGTAACCCCTCCACGGGGCAACCCTGCTCCGCCAAGCGCTGCAGCAGCTGCTGCGCCTCTTGCTGCAACTGCTCACGGGAACGGATGTTCAGCACCACTGCCGCCAGCTCGCTCTTGTGTACCAGGGTCGGGCCAAAGGCCTTCAAGACCAGGGGGAAACCCACCTGGTCCGCCGCCTCGGGAAGCTCTTGCGGGGAGCGGGCGATGGCAAAGGGGGCCACCGGGATCCCGGCCGCTGCCACCAGGGCCAGAGCCTCCTGGGGGGGCAGGATCCCCTCCCTGGCGGGGACGGTTGGCGGCCGGAACGGGGCCACCTTGGGTGCTTGGATGGTGACTGCTCGCTCCTGAGCCCGCCGCTGCGCCGCCAGGGCGCCCACTGCCTCTTCGGGAAAGCGAAAGACCGGCGGCAGGTCGGGAATCCCCAGGGCCTCCTGGTAAAACTGGGGGGAGGTCATGAAGACAGGCAAGTACGGCTTGGGAACGGCCGCGGTGGCCAAGGCTTCGGCCACCTGTCGCGGTGAGGCCAAGGGTGGGGTGACGGTGATCACCACCACCGCGTCCACCCCCGCATCCTGGGCCAGCACTTCCAGGGCCTGGCGAAAATCCTCGGGGCGGGCCGAGGGCAGCATGTCCACTGGGTTTCCCACCGCTGCCTCAGCGGGAAGGAAGGCACGCAGAGCCTGCTGGGTGGCCGGTGCCAAATGGGCCAGCTCCAAACCCTGCGCTGCCAGGGCATCGCAGGCGGCAATAGCCGGTCCGCCGGCGTTGGACAACACAGCCACCCGAGCCCCTGCGGCGGGTGCCACCCGTTCGGCGGTACGGGCCCAATCCAGGAGCTCGCGGAGGCTGTCCGCCCGCACACAACCCGCCTGCCGCAGCAGAGCATCCACGGCGCGGTCTTGGGCGGCCAGAGCACCGGTGTGGGAGGAAGCGGCCCGCTGCCCGGCTGCGCTCCTCCCCGCCTTCAGCACCATGACCGGTTTGTGCGCCGCCACCCGCTGCGCCGCCGCCAGGAACCGCTGCGGCTCTTCTATGGCTTCCAGGTAGAGCATTACCGCCCGAGTGCGGCCATCTTCGGCGAAGTACTCCAGGGCATCGGCGGCGTTCACCACCGAAGAGTTTCCCAGGGAGACGAACAGGGAAATCCCCAATCCCACCTCCAGGGCCTGTTCAAACATGGCCACCCCCAGGGCCCCCGAATGGGACGCAAAGGCCACACCTCCCGGCCGGCAGGGAACCGGTGAGAAGGTGGCGTCCAGACGCACCTGGGGGTCGGTGTTCACCAATCCCATGCAGTTGGGACCCAACATCAGCGCACCGGACTGCCGTACCCGCCGCACGATCTCCGCCTCCAACTGTGCCCCTTCCGCACCCCCCTCGCGGAAGCCGGCGGTGATCAGCACCAGCGCCCGCACCCCGCAGGCCAAGCTCTCTTCCACTGCCGCCAAGGCGTGCTCGCGCGGCACCATGATCACGCTCACATCCGGCACCTCCCCTACCGCCGCCAGGGAAGGAAAGCAGGGAAGGCCGCCAATGTCGCGCGCCTTGGGGTTGATGGGAAAGATCTTCCCGGGAAAACCGGCCCGCTGCAGGTTGCCCAACAGTCTGCCGGAGAGGGATTCTGGGCGGGAGGAGACCCCCACCAAGGCCAAGGAGCGTGGCGCAAAGAGCAACGACAGCTGGTCTGCCGCCATACCGCCTCCCGCGGGATGCTAGCAAAGGCCCAGGGCCCTTGTGAAGGAAGGCACGAGGCTAGCTCAACCGGGCAGCCACACCGGAAGCCAATCCTCGCTGGCACGGGCGGTCACCGGTAGCCAGCCCGCCGGGTCTCCGTCCAGCTGGTAGGGTACGCGGCCGCTGCTTTCCAAGCGGACCTTGTCCGTGGCCAGCCGCACCACCCCTTTTTGCCGCAGATGGGCGCCAAAGGGGATGGCAAAGAAAAAGGGGAGGGCCGCGGGTCGGCCATGGCGGGTCTGGATCACCGCCTCTAACCCTGGGGAGAAGGGGGAGGCGCCCGGGGTGGCGGCAAAGGGCCCACCGTAGAACCGCCCGTTGCCGACGATGCACCACCCCGCGGAAAGGACCTGCCCGTCGCAGGCCACTTGAAAGGACGGAAGCTGTGCCCGGAAAAACTCCCGCACCGCCTGCAGGGTGATCCCCACTTTGCCGGCGTGGCGCTTCAAGAACTGCGGGAGGTTGTACAAGATCAAGGAGTCGGGTCCTGCGGACAGCATCAGCAGGAACACCTGCCCCCGGTCCGTACGGCCGACGAAAAAGCGTCGCTTTTTTCCCGCTAACTGAACTCGCAGCGCCTGCACCGGGTCCCTGGGCAGGCCCAGCTCGTACACCAGCACCGAGGTGGTCCCCCCGGGCAAGGGCAGCATGGCCGTGTCGCCGTTGAGGAGTCCGCGCGCCACCTCGTTGTACGTCCCGTCCCCCCCCCACACCAGCACCGCTGGCAACCCCTGTTCCTGAGCCCGCGCCGCCAGCTGTGTGGCATGACCTGGCTTTTCCGTCGGCCAAAACTCCAAGCGAAAGCCAAACTCCTGCGCCGCCGCTGCCAGGGCCTGTCGCGGGACCCTTCCCCTCCCTCCCCGGGCTGCGGGGTTGAAGATGAGGGGCAGGGGGGTCACGGCGCCTCCTCGGGGAACAAGCCCCCTGGGGCCAGGACGGGGTAACCCAAATGACGCCGGGCCAAGTCGGTGACCACTCGGCCCCGCGGGGTGCGCTGGAGGAAACCCGCCTGCAGCAGGTAGGGTTCGTAAATGTCCTCTAAGGTCCCCTGGTCCTCCCCCAGCGTGGCCGCTAGGCTGCGCAACCCCACCGGTCCGCCGCGGTACTGCTCAATGATGGCCGAAAGCAGGCGCCGGTCCAACTCGTCCAGCCCGTAGGCATCCACCTCCAGCCGCTCAAGGCCGAAGCGGGCCGCCTCCAGGGTAATGACCTCGCTCCCCTGGGCCTGGGCAAAGTCCCGCACCCGCCGCAGGAGGCGGTTGGCCACCCGAGGGGTACCGCGGCTGCGCCGGGCAATTTCCCAGGCCGCGTCCTCTTCCAACTTCACCCCCAGGATCCCCGCCGAGCGCTGGACAATGCGCGCCAACGCCGCGGGTTGATAAAAATCCAAGCGGTGGACGATGCCAAACCGATCGCGCAGGGGCGGGGGAAGCAAGCCAGGGCGGGTGGTCGCCCCCACCAGGGTAAACCGCGGCAGCTGCAGCCGCATGGTGCGCGCCCCCGGCCCCGAGCCCACCACCAAGTCCAAACAAAAGTCCTCCAGGGCGGGGTACAGCACCTCCGCCACCTGGGGGGGGATGCGGTGGATCTCGTCCACGAAGAGCACCGATCCCACGGGCAAGTTGGTGAGGATGGCCGCCAGGTCTCCCGCCCGCTCCAGAACCGGACCGGAAGTGACCTGAATGGGAACACCCAACTCCAAGGCCACGATGTGCGCCAGGGTCGTTTTCCCCAACCCCGGGGGGCCAAAGAGCAGCACGTGATCCAAACACTCCCCCCGCGCCAGGGCAGCTTGGATGAACACCGCCAAATTGGCGGTGACCTTTTCCTGGCCAATGTACTCGGCCAACCGGCGCGGCCGCAAGCTTTCTTCGTACGTGGCCTCGGCTGGGTCCTTTTGCGCGCGCAGCAACAGTTCCGGCACGGGAAGATGTTAGCCCAGGGCCTTGTCCTTGACGAGGCGCCGCAGGGCTTCCCGCAACAGATCGGCCAGCTCCCACTGGGCGCGCTCGCGCAGGAGCTGGGTGATCACCTCGTTGGCCTGCCGCAGCGGGTAGCCCAAGTTCACCAGGGCAGAAACCGCGTCCTCCCGCAAGGGCGCCGCCGGCGGTTGCACCACTTTCGCCAGCTTCCCCTTCAGCTCCACCACCACCCGTTCCGCCGTGCGCCGGCCCACCCCGGGTGCTTGCGCCAGCACCTGCCACTGCCCCCCTTCCACTGCCGCCGCCAGCTCGTCCGGACCAAGAGTGGACAGCAGCGCCAAGGCCATGCGCGGTCCCACCCCAGCCACGCCCAGGAGCAGGCGAAAGACGTCCCGTTCGGCAGGGGTGGGAAAGCCGTAGAGGGTCAGCTGATCTTGGCGCAGGTAGGTGTGGACGAATAGCCCCACCCGCTCTTGCCCTTGCAGGTGTGCCAAAGCCGAAACGGGCAGGTGCACCTCGTACCCCACCCCACCCACATCCACCACCACCCAGCCAGGGGCCAGGTCCATCACCCGCCCGCAAAGGTAGGCGATCATCCCTGGGTAGGTTTGAAGCGTTCCACCAACTCGCGGTTGATGCTCGCCGGTTGGTTGCGTTTGGCCTCAGCCACGAGGGCGTCCAACAGCTTGCTCAGCTCCTCTTCCACCAGGCTTTTGCGCAGGGCGGCCCGGCCGGCGGCCAGCTCTTCCGGGGTGGCCACCTTTTTTGCCTCCACCTGCGCCAGCGCCACACCCCGCTCACCCACCACCACCACCTCGCTCACTGCCCCCACCGCCGTGGCAAACACCGCTTCTTCCAGTTGCGGAGCCACACCCACCCCGGGAATGGAGCTGCCGCGGTGGTGGTCCTTCACCGGTGTAAGGGAAACACCGTAGGAGGTGGCCAGCTGGGCGAGGGGTTCCCCGCGCCGTGCCGCCAGCTCGCTGCGAACGCGCTCCAGCGCCTTCAGCCGCCGCGCCCCTTCCATGGCCTCCTCCTTGGCCTCCGCAAAGGGCGTCAACCCCGCCTTACGCTTCCCCTCCACCCGGTACACCACCCAGCCACGGGGGGTGCGCCGCGGCCCACCTAGGAAACCCTCCTCCGCCTTTTTCAGCTCCTCCACCATCGCCGGGTCCCGGCCCAAACCGGGAATGGTTCCCTCCTCTAAGGAAAAGAAGGGAGTGAGGTGGGAGGAGACCACCTGGTCGGCCAAACCCCGCCATTGTTCCTCGCTGGCCAACTTGCCCGCGCTGATCTTTTCCCGCAGTGCCGTGGCCCGTCGCGACGCCTCCGCATCCGCTAACCCCTCGCTGAGCTTGAAGCGAATCTGTTCGCGCACCTCCTCCAGGGGTTTTTGCCGCGCCGGCTTTTTCCCCTCCAGGCGAATGATGTGGAAGCCAAACTGCGAGCGTACCGGCCCCTTAACCTCCCCGACCCCCATGGAAAACACCGCCTGTTCAAACTCCGGCACCATGCGCCCCCGCTCAAACCAGCCCAGATCCCCGCCGCTGTCCTTGCTACCCGGGTCTTCCGAGTACTCCCGCGCCAGGGCGGGGAAATCCGCCCCTGGGATCTTCGCCTTCTGCAGCACCGCCTCGGCCCGCGCCTGGGCCTTGGCCCAAGCCTGCTCTCCCTCCCCCTCGGGCCGGATGAGGATGTGACGGGCGTGCACGCTCTCCGGCTCTTGGAACTCGCTCAGGTGGGTCTGGTAGTACTCGGCGATGCGCCCTTCCTCCACCGGCAGGGTTTGCCGCAGCCGCAGGGGATCTACCAAGAGGTAGCGCAGCTTGATTTGGTCCCCGTGGGTGAACTGAGCCTGGTGACTCTCGTAGTAGGCCTTGGCCTCCGCCTCGGTGGCTTGGGTGCTGGGGAAATAGCGCTCGGCGGTGACGAAGAGCAGTTGGAACGTGGCGCTCTCGTTACGTCTGCGGTACTCCCGGTCCACCTCCGCATCGCTGAACAGGATGCTCTGCCGGAGCACCTTCTGCAGCTTCTCAATCAGCAACCCCTCACGCAGCTCCGCTTCAAACTCCTCCGGGGTGGTCTGGTTGGCCGCCAGGATGCGGGTGTACACCTCTTCCCCCACGAAGCTGCCATCGTCCTTGCGGAACACGGGGAAGGTGAGGATGCGCTGGGCCACCTCCTGGTCACTGACCTGGAGCTTGAGCTTTTTCGCCTGCTGCACGAGCAAGGCCTTGTTGAGCAAGTTGTTCAGCGCCAACTGGCCCAAATCCAACTGCGAGCGCAACAGGTCGTACTGCTGCCCGTACAAGCTGCGCAAACGCTCATCCAGTTGCCGCACCTCCCGCAGGAATTCCTTTTCGGAGATCTCAATGCCCGCCACCCGGGCGGCCACGTGCTCCATGCCCCCCCCGCGCAGCCTGCCTGCGCCCCAATCCACAAAGATGAGCAGGACAAAGACGAATACCACGAACCACAACACCCATTTCAGGTGTTTGAGGTTCTCGCGCATGATCTTCAGCATCGTTCCTCGCCTCCCCTGTGCCCCAAGGCGTGGGATTCTACCCTTGCCCGGGATTTTCTGGCAAGGAAGCGTTGCAGATGAGCGTTGCTAGTGGTAACGTGAAGACCGTTCGGCGTATGCCTGGATCCTCGCGGCCTCGCTTGGAAGTGGATTGGGTGGTGGTGCCGGTGAGCGGCCTCCGCAAATGGGGGCTGGTGTTGGTGGTTGTGCTGTTGGCGGCGGGCTTGGGACTTTTGGGTTGGGCCCTGCTCCACGAGCCGGTGGAAAAGCGGGCCAGCCGTTTGATTCAGCAGGCCACCGCGGCGGAAGAAGAGCTACGGCGGGCAGGCATTTCTGAGGGGTTGGCCAGTGAGTTTGAGCAGGGTTCTAAGCTTTTAGCCGAGGCCAAGTTGGACTTTGCCAACCGGGATTTTGCGGCATCAGCTGCCCGCGCTGAGGATGCCCTTCATCGCTTCCAGCTGCTGCTGCGCCTGGTCAACCGCGAGTTTGTGGGGGCAGCGCAAATCATTGCCGTCTCAGGGCGAGCCGAGGTCCAACGGGCAAACCAAACCGCCTGGGAAAAGGCCAAGGAGCGACAGGCGCTGTACAACGGTGATTTCCTCAAGACCAGCGGCGACGCGGTGGTGGAGCTGTTGTTTGCCGACGGCACGGTCTACCGCGTCGGCCCCGACTCTTTACTGGAGATCCATCGCGAAGCCCGCGGGGGAAGGCGCGGCGAAGCAGGGGAGGTGAAGGTGAAAGTGGGGCAGGTGAACGTCTCCACCGCCCTCAACCCCTCCACCGTGGTAACGGACGCAGCCGGGGTAAGCATTCAACAGGAGTCGCGGGTGGGTCTTGAGGTGGCGGAGGATGCCACCACCACCGTGGCCGCCTACGCCGGGAAGGCACGGGTCACCGGGGCGGCTGGTGAAGCGGTGGACCTGGCAGACCGCCAGGCGGTTACCGCCACGAGGGAAGGTCGTCTGTCCCCCCGTCGGGCCGTTCCAGAGCCACCCGTGCCTGAATCCCCCCAAGCCAACGCCCTGCTCAACATGGATCAAACGGACCGGGTGGTTCTTACCTGGCGACGGGTACCCGGTGCGGAAGCCTACCGGGTGCAGGTGAGCCGCTCCCGCCTCTTTGCCCCCGCCAACCTGGAGGTGGAGGCCACACGGGTTGAGCCTTCGGTAGCCCTGCGCCTGCGTCTTCCCGGCACGTATTACTGGCGGGTGGCAGCGGTGGGCGGTCCGGGCGTCACCTCGGAGTGGAGCGCTGCCCGCTCCTTCCGTGTCTTCCGCGGCGCGCGCTTAGAGGAGCTAGGGGACACCACACCCCCGGCCCTCACCGTGCAGAGGCTGCAACAGATGGGGAACTTTTTCCTCGTCCAAGGAGTAACCGAGCCAGGGGCCACCGTCACGGTGAACGGGGAAAGCGTGGCCGTGGCCGGCGATGGGAGCTTCAAGAAGACCATTGCCATCAACCGCGAAGGAAAGAGCGTCATCGTCATCCGTGCCACTGACGCCTCCGGCAATACCACCGAGCATCGGGAAACGGTTTTCGTGGAGGTGGACTAAGCCCATGGGATTGGCCTCGTTTTTCTCCTTGTTTTCCTCCGACCTGGCGGTGGACTTGGGCACCGCCACAACCCTCGTGTACACCCGTGCCAAGGGCATCGTGGTCTTTGAGCCTTCCATCGTGGCGGTAAACCGCATCACCAACAAGGTGGAGGCGGTGGGGCAAGCGGCGAAGGAAATGTTGGGCAAGACCCCGGGAAACATCGTCGCCATTCGGCCGATGAAAGACGGGGTGATCGCCGATTTTGAAGTCACGGAAAAAATGCTGGAGTACTTCATCCGCAAGGCCCACGGCCGCTCGTTGTTCGTTCGGCCCCGCATCATCATCTCTGTCCCCTCCGAGATCACGCCGGTGGAAAAACGAGCGGTGAAGGACTCGGCGTTGCGCGCCGGCGCCAGTGAGGTCTTCTTGGTGGAACAGGCCATGGCGGCGGCCATTGGCGCTGGCCTGCCGATCACCGAGCCGTCGGGGAACATGATCGTGGACATTGGCGGCGGGACCACCGATGTGGCGGTGATCTCTCTGGCGGGCATTGTGTACTCCAAGTCGGTGCGGGTGGCGGGCAACGAAATGGACGAGGCCATCATCTCCTACATCAAGCGCAAGTACAACCTCCTCATCGGCGAGCGCACAGCCGAAACCATCAAGATTGAGTTGGGCAACGCCTTCCCTGACGGCCAGCAGCGCACCATGGAAGTAAAGGGGCGGGACCTGGTGGAGGGGATCCCCAAGACCCTCACCATTACCGACGAGGAGGTGCGGGAAGCCCTGGCGGAAACGGTGAACGTCATCGTGGATACGGTGCGGACCGCCCTGGAGCGAACCCCACCCGAACTTTCCGCCGACATCATTGACAAGGGCATCGTGCTGGCCGGTGGTGGCTCCCTGCTGCGGGGATTGGACCAGCGCCTGCGTGAGGAAACGGGGATCCCTGTGGCCCACTGCGACGAGCCTGTGTCGGCGGTGGTGCGTGGCACGGGGATGATGCTGACGGACATCAACCTCTTGAAGAAAATTGCCCTCGAATGACGTGGCCCGCCTGGCACTGCGCCCGGATCTCAGCCTCGCCTTAGTTTGCTTGGGCCTCTACGTGGCCACAGCAGCCCAAGTACGCCTGGGCTCCGGCACAGCCCTCGCCGTGGCATACCAGGCCTTTGCCCAACCGGTGGCGCAAGCTGTGGGGCACCTCACGGCGCTGGCACAAGACCTGGCCGTGGGTCGGCAGGATTGGCAGAAAACCTTGGCGCAGCTGCAGCAGCTCAAGGAAGAAAACCAGCGCCTGGCGCGGGAAAATCAGATCTTGGCCAGCGAGCTGCTCATCCTCCGCCAAGCCCATGAGCTTCTGGGTTCTTTTCCTAGCTTTCAGCGGCAGGCGATCCTGGCTGCAGTAGTTTCCCGCGACCTTCTGGGAACCCACACGTTGGTGGTCAACCGTGGGCGTCGCCATGGGGTGGAGCGGGACAGCGCCGTGGTGGCGACCGAGGGGGTTTTGGGGCGGGTGGACCTGGTCTGGGAAGAGGCGGCACGGGTTCAGCTCCTCTCCCACCCGGCCGCGGCGGCCGCGGCGCGGGTGGTGGGCGTGGAGGGGGAGGCGCTACTGTTGGGAGGGGAGCGGCCTCGCCTGGAGGGCTTGCCACCGTACACCGAAGTGCCGGTGAAAAGCCCCGTGGTGACCACCGGGTCTGAGGGGATTTACGCCCCAGGGTTGCCCCTGGGGATCACCGGTAAGTCCGAGGTGGGGGCCATGTTCACCGTGGTACCGGTGACGCTGGTGGCGCGGCCAGAGGATGCGGTGGCCGTCCTGCTCTTGCCCCGCCGTCGGGTGGCGCCGTGAAGTTTGCCTTCCTCTTGCTCGTGGCCCTCCTGGTGCAAGCGGCGCTCACCGCCCCCTCATTGCCGTGGTTGTTGTCCGCGATCCACGTGTGGCTGGTGGTGGTGGTGGGCAGGGCCCGGGGAGCACCGGCTCACACCGCCGGTTGGTTTGGGCTGGTGGCCGGCTTAGCCGCCGACCTGTCGCGGGGGTTACCCGTGGGCCCGTCCGGCATTGCCGGTGCCCTGGCCGGGGTAGGGGTGGCTCGGGCCAGTACGGTTTTTGAACTGGCAGGGCCGCTGTTTTGGGTCATTGGCACCCTGCTGGCCACCGGCATTACCGAAGCGGTCACCGCCGGGGTGTACGCCTCCCTGGGCGCCCCACCCCCCCACTCCTGGCTCGGGGCTGCCGCCGCCTTGGCGGGAACGGCCTGTTTGGGGTTTTTGACGGCAGCGCTGGAGTGGGGATGGGGAAGGTTCTTTTCCCCCGACGCACGGCGCCGCCGAGCGCTGCGACGACGACGATGACCTACGTCCGCGACGACCTCCGCCCGGTGCAACGCCGACTGGGGGTCTTGCTCCTGTTGATCCTGTTGGCTCTCGGCGTGCTGGCAGCCCGTCTTTGGGTTTTACAAGTGCTGCAACACCCCCAGTGGCGCAAGCTTGCCGAGTCCAACCGCTTGCGCCGCGTTCCGCTGGAGGCACCCCGCGGGACGGTGACGGATATTCACGGGGAAATCCTCCTGGACAACCGCCCGGCCTTTCAACTGTTGATCTTCCCCGAAGAGATGAAGGACCTGAGGGAAACGGCGGAGTTCTTGGCCAGCATTGGCATTGGGCCAGTGGCGGAAGTGGAAAACCGCCTGCGCAAAGCCCAGCGCACCTCCTACCTCCCCTCGGTCATCGCCGATAACCTCACCTTTGCCCAAGTGGCGGCCATTGCCGCCCATCGCGCCGAGCACAAGGAACTGGAAGTGCACCCCACCACCCGCAGGCGGGTGCCGTTGGGCCCGGTGGTGGCGCACGTGGTAGGGCAGCTTGGGGAGGTGACCCCTGAGCAGTGGGCGGGAAACCCTCGGCTGCGGCCGGGGCAGCTGGTGGGGCGCTCAGGCCTGGAGCGGGCTTACCAGGACATCTTGGGGGGGGAGCAGGGCAACGTGGTGGTGGTGGTGGACGCCCTAGGCCGGCAAGTATCCACCCTGGACGAAGAAAAACCGGTTCCGGGCAAGCCGCTTACCGTGACGCTGGACCTCTCCCTGCAACGGGAAGCCGCTGCCGCTCTGGGAGCCCAGGTGGGCGCTGTGGTGGCGTTAGAGCCCCGCAGTGGTGCGGTGCGCGTGCTGCTGTCCCAGCCCGCCTTTGAGCCCGACCTCTTTGCCGGCCACCTGGAGCCAAAGAAGTGGCGCGAGCTGGTGTCCGATCCCCTGCACCCGCTCAACAACCGCGCCCTGCAAGCCCTCTACCCCCCCGGCTCCACCATCAAGCCCCTCTACGCCGCCGCTGCCCTGGCCTCGGGGGTGCGCACCCCTTCCCAATGGGTAACCTGCACCGGTGCGGTCACCATTTACGGACACCCTTACCGCTGCTGGCTGAAGGGTGGACATGGTCCCGTGGCCTTGGAGGAAGCCATTGAGGTTTCCTGCGATACCTACTTCTACTACCTTGCCCGGGACGCCGGGATTGAGCGCTTGGCCAGCTGGGCGCGTCTGTTCGGTCTAGGTTCCCCCACCGGCATTGAGCTGCCCGGAGAGGTGGGTGGCCTCGTCCCTGACGATGCTTGGAGCAGGCGTGTGCGCAATCAACCTTGGTACGCCGGCGAGACGATTTCCGTGGGAATTGGCCAGGGGCCCATTCTCGTCACCCCGCTGCAGTTGGCGGTGGCCTACGCAGCGTTTGTGAACGGAGGCTTCTTGGTCACCCCGCACTTGGTAGAGGGGCAAGGAAAGCCCCCCCGGCCGGTGGAGTTACCGGCGGAGGCTTTGGCTGCGGCCCGCCGGGGGATGGAACGGGTGGTGCTAGGCTCGCGCGGTACTGCCCGTCGCCTGCGTGCTCTGCCCGTGGGGGTGGCGGGGAAAACCGGAACCGCACAGGTGATCCGCAAGAAGGAAGGCGTCACCTGGCGAGAGCTGCCTTGGGAGCAGCGACACCACGCCCTTTTCGTGGGCTACGGGCCGGTGGACAACCCGGTGCTGGTGGTGGCTGTCGTGGTGGAGCATGGGGGTGATGCGGCCAGCGTAGCGGCGCCAGTGGCCGGCCGGATCTTGGCCAAGGCCCTTGGGGTGCCCTCCGAGGTGGCGGCGCAGCTGCTGGTGGCTGAGGTGTCGCTGCCGGAGGCCACGGCAGCGGGGGGAGGGGAAGGTCCATGAGGCGTCTGGACCTCTGGCTGGTCCTGGCGGTGCTGTTCATTGCTGCAGCCAGCTTCCTCGCCCAGTCTTCCACCGCCCAGGCGTTGGAGCGCCCCACCCTTGCCTACCGTCAGATGGTGTGGTTACTGGTGGCCGTAGGGATGATGGTGGTGGTGGGGATGCTGGACTACCGGGTCATTGCCCGGTTCTGGCCACCCCTTTACGCCGGATCCCTGCTGGTCCTCGCGATCACCTTGCTGGTGGCACCCCTGCGCGCGGGGACCCGCTCCTGGTTGGTATTTGGCACCTTCACCGTCCAGCCCTCGGAGTTTGCCCGGGTGGTGGTGTTGGTGGCCCTGGCCGCGGTGGCTGCCACACACCAACAAGGCCTCCTCTCCACCCGCAAGAGCCTGGAGCTGGTGGCTTTGGCCGCGGTGCCCATGGGGTTGGTGCTCCTGCAACCCGACCTGGGGGTGGCGTTGAGCTTTCTCCCCGCCCTCGCGGCGGTTTTCTGGTTGGGCGGCCTGCGCCTGCGGGTGTGGCTCTTGCTGGCAGTGGTGGCCGTGGCCACCTCGGTGTTGGTGTTTTTTGCCCTGCTCAAGCCCTATCAAAAAGAGCGCATCCTCACCTTTCTGGAGCCGGAACGGGCACCTTATACGGCCGGCTACCAGCAGCGGCAAGCGAAAATCGCCGTGGGGTCCGGGGGGCTTACGGGCAAGGGGCTCAAGTCGGGGACGCAATCCCAGCTGCGTTTCTTGCCGGCCCAAGGCACCGACTTCATTTTTGCCGTGTGGGCGGAAGAAACCGGGTTTGTGGGCAGCTTGTCGTTGCTCTTCGCGTATGGGCTCTTGCTCTTTCGCATCTTCTACGCGGGGCTCTTGGCCCGCGACCGGCTGGGCCTGCTGCTGTGCGGGGGGGTGGGGGCCGTCTTGGGCGCGCAGGTGCTGGTGAATATCGGCATGAACTTGGGTTTGGCTCCCACCACAGGGATCACCCTGCCCCTCCTCTCCTATGGTGGCTCCTCCACCCTGGCCACCGGCCTTGCCCTAGGTTTGGTGCAAAGCGTGTGGCGACTGCGCTTTGCCAACCTCTGACGAAAGCCCCGTGCGGCTTGCTACACTGCCCAGGGGTGCCACGGTGACCACGAGCATTTACGCCAACGTCTCGCCCTTTGAGACCCGTGTGGCGGTGACGGAGGACGGGCGGTTGGTGGAAGTGTACGTGGAGCGTGCGGCGGAACGCTCCATCGTGGGCAACCTTTACAAGGGCAGGGTATCCCGGGTGCTCCCCGGGATGCAGGCGGCCTTTGTGGACGTGGGACTGGAGCGGGACGCCTTCCTTTACGTGGACGACGTGGGGGAAGCCCTGGAAGAGGAGGAGGTGGACCTGCAGGAGGTGCGGCCGCAGGTGCCCATTCAGGACTTGTTGCGGCCGGGACAGGAGATCCTGGTGCAAATTACGCGTGAGCTAGGCCGTAGCAAGGGCCCTCGCGCCTCCTCCCACATCACCCTGCCGGGACGCTTCCTGGTGTTGATCCCCGGTTCCTCCCACGTGGGGGTCTCGCGGCGAATTACCGACCAAAGGGAACGCGACCGCTTGCGGGCCCTCTTGGGCGAACTGCCCCGGGTGGGAGGAATCATCGTCCGCACCGCAGGGGAGGGACGAGAACTGGCCGACTTCCAGCAGGACCTGGAGTTCCTGCAGACCACTTGGCAACACATTCGCCAACGTTGGGAACAGGTGGCGGCGCCAGCCCTCCTCTACGCCGAGCTGGACTTGCTGCTGCGGGTGGCCCGCGACGTGGCGCGGGAACAGGTGCGGGAGTTTTGGGTGGATGACCCCGAGGCGTTTCGCCGGGTGGTGCAGTTTTTCCAGCGCGTGCAACCGGAGCTGGTGTCCGTCGTGCGCCTGTACACCCGCGGAACCCCCATGTTTGCCACCTTTGGGTTGGAGGAGGCCATCGGCAAGGCCTTGGAGCCCTGGGTGGACCTCCCCTCCGGCGGCTCCTTGGTCATTGAGCAAACGGAAGCGCTGGTGGTCATTGACGTGAACACCGGCCGTTACGCTCGCGGGCAAGACCTGGAAGAGACGGTGTTCCATACGAACCTGGAGGCGGCGCGGGAAATCCCTCGGCAGCTGCGCTTGCGCAACTTGGGTGGGATCGTGGTGGTGGACTTCATTGACATGGAAGACCCTGGCCACCGCGACACCCTGCTGGAAGTGTTCCGCAGAGAACTGGCGAAGGACCGCGCCCGCACCCTTCTGGGTCCCATGGGGCCCTTTGGCTTGGTGCAGCTGACGCGCAAGCGTACCTCTCCGTCCCTCTGGCGCACCCTCACCACCCCCTGCCCCCACTGCCACGGGCTGGGCCGCGTGAAGTCGGCGGAAACGGTGGCCTTGGAGCTGTACCGGCAGGTTTTGGCGCAAGCCCAAGAGCTGGGAGCGCGGGCGTTTCAGGTGCGCGCCCACCCCCAAGTGGTCCACCTCCTCCGCGGGGAGCTGGCGGCTCTGCTGCAGGATTTGCGGGACAAGGTGGGGGTTGAGGTGACCTTGGAAGAAGCTGAGGACCCCCATTTGGCGTACGGGCACGTCTGTGCCCTGGGGTCAGGAGGCATCCAATGAGAGCGCAAAAGCTGTCAGTACTGGGTTTGGTGGCGGCCATGTGGGCCAACGCCACCCTTTCCGCGAACCACCAGCAGGCCGCCAAACGCGCCTTTACCATTGCCGACCACTACCGGGTGGTGGGGGTGGCCGACCCGCAGGTCTCCCCCGACGGAACATGGGTCGCCTACGTCACCACCCACACCGACCTGCCGCGGGGCAAACGCTGGAGCCATCTCTGGCTCCTGTCCCTGGCCGATGGTCGCACCCGCCAGCTAACCCAAGGGGAGCACGGCAACTCCCAGCCTCGTTTTTCCCCTGACGGCCAGCACTTGGCGTTCATCTCCGACCGTGAAGGCAATACTCCACAGCTTTTCCTCCTCCCCCTTTCAGGGGGGGAAGCCCGCCGGCTCACGGATTTCCCCTCCGGGGTGTCCCACCCCCTGTGGCACCCCTCGGGGAAGTTCGTGGCGGTGACGGCCCAGGTTTTTCCCGAATGCGGCGCCGATGTGGCCTGTCATCGCGCCATTCAGAACGGCCTTGAGCGCGGTCCTCTGCGGGCGTACCTCGCCGATGAGCTGCTGTTCCGCCACTGGGATCGGTGGAAGCAGGGAATGGTGTCGCACATCCTGCTGGTGGGTGTGGAGGACGGCAGCCTCACGGACCTGACCCCAGGCAAGTTTGATGCGCCGCCCTTTTCCGTCACCGGTGAGCCCGGCTACGCCTTTTCCCCACGGGGTGAGGCCATGGTCTACGTGGCCAACCGTGACCCGCAGCAGGCCCTTTCCACCAACGCTGACCTCTGGTGGCTGCCGCTGGACCCCCAGGGGAAGCCCACTGGCCAGGCTGAGAACCTGACCGCTGCCAACCCCGCCTGGGACGGTCACCCCGCCTTTTCCCCCGACGGGCGCTGGGTGGTCTACCGCACCCAAATCAGGCCGGGCTACGAGTCGGATCTGTTTCGCCTGGCGGTGTACGAGAGGGAGAAAAAAACCTCACGCATCCTTTCCGGTAACTTTGACAACTGGATTGTGGATTTTCGCTTCGCTTCGGACGGGCGGTCCATCGTGTTCAAGGCGGAAGAGGCGGGGCGCACGCCGCTGTTCCAACTGGATCTCGCCACCGGCCGCATCAGCAAGCTCCTTACCCATGCCACCGTGGACGCCTTTGCCCTCACCCCCCGAGGGGAGGTGGTGTACGTCCGCCGCTCCGTCGGGGAGCCGACCGAGGTGTACCGCTTTGCCGGGGGTCAAGGGCCACCGCGCCGGCTCACCGCCCACAACCAAGCCCTGGCCCAAGAGGTGGATCTCCGCCCCGCCGAAGAGCTGTGGGTGGACTCGGGTCGCGGGTACAAGATTCACGTGTTCCTGGTCAAACCCCACGCCTTTGACCCCAGCAGGAAATACCCCCTCATCCTGAACATCCACGGCGGACCGCAGTCCCAGTGGCTGGACGCCTACCGGGGGGATTGGCAGGTCTACCCCGGTCTGGGGTACCTGGTGGCCTTTGCCAACCCCACCGGCTCCACCGGCTACGGGCAGGCCTTTGTGGATGCCATTGCCCGGGATTGGGGTGGAAGGGTGTTTGACGACCTGATGACGGTGGTGGATCACCTGGAACAGCTCCCCTACGTGGACCGGCAGCGCCTGGGTGCCATGGGGTGGTCCTACGGCGGGTACATGGTCATGTGGGTGGCAGGCAAAACCCAGCGGTTCAAAGCCCTGGCGGCCATGATGGGGGTGTACAACTTGGAGGCCTTTTGGGGCTCCACGGAGGAGCTGTGGTTTCCCGAGCACGACCTGGGGGGCCCTCCCTGGCTTTCGGAGGATTACCGCAAGTTTTCGCCCTCGCGACTGGCACCCCACTTTCGCACTCCCACCCTGGTGGTCACCGGCGAAAAGGACTTCCGGGTGCCGTACACCCAGTCGCTGGAGTTCTTCACCGCCCTACGGCGGCAGGGGGTTCCGGCGCGGTTGGTGGTGTTCCCCAATGCGGGGCACTGGCCCTCCTGGTACGACATGGCGTTCTACTACCTCGTCCACGCCGACTGGTTCCACCGCTACCTGGGGGGTGCGGCGCCCCCTTGGGAGGTGGAGAAGTTCCTGCGCAATCAGGTCTTCGCCCAGGAGGTCCGGGAACAATCGGGCCGCCCCTAGGGTTGCAAGGGGTGCATGGCCCAGAAGGGTCACTGGCAGCGCGCGGCGGCGGGACTCTTGCGGCAGCTCACCCAGGAACTGGGGCGGGAGACCCTCCGTCGCCTGCAGCAGAAAGACCCAAGAAAACACGGCCTTTTGGCCCTCGGCTGGCTCGGTTCCGGGGTGGCCGGTGCCCTTCTGGCGGGGCAAGAAGGCCTGCCGTGGCTGTGGCCTGTGGGTGTAGCCCTTTTGGGCCTTTTTGCCTTCAACGGCACGGTGCTGCTGCACGAGGTGCTGCATGGCTTGGTTTTCCCCCAGCGGCGACCGGGCTGGGAGCGGGCGCTGGCCTTGCTGTACAGCGCCCCCTGTGGCATCTCCCCCAGCCAGTTCACCCGTTGGCACCTGGACCACCACGCCGAGCTGGGTGACCCCCAAGCCGACCCCAAACGCCATCACCTTTCGCCCAAGCGCAACCTGCGGTGGGTCAAGGTGCTCTACTGGACTCCTGCCCTGTTTTTCATTTACTTCCGCGCCGCCGCCCGCGAAGCCAAGACCTACGAGGCGCCCCTGCGGCGGCAGATTCTCAAGGAACGGGTGGGGTTCACGGCCCTGCACCTGGGATTGGCGGCCACCTTGGTGGCGAGTTTTGGCTGGGGCGTGTGGTTGCGCCTTCACGCCCTGCCGCTGTTTGTGGCCTTCCCGGTTTGGTTTGCCCTCAACCGTTTAGGCCAGCACTACGCCATTGACCCCCAGGACCCGGCCCAGTGGGGGACCCTCATGGTCCGTTCCCCCTACCTGTGGGACCTGCTCTTCCTGTTTTCCAACTACCACTTGGAGCACCATTACTTCCCCGGGGTTCCCGCCTACAACCTGCCCAAGCTGCGGCAGGCCCTGGAGGGTTTTTTTTCCCGGCGGGGCATGCGCCCACGCACCTATCGCTCACTGCTCTACGACTGGTTCGTGCGCAACTGCCCGCCCCACGCCAACTGGCAGGAGGACGTGCTGGTGGGCTAGGGCGAGGCGGATCCCCGAAAACCGAGGCAGCCGCAGGTGAACCCGCTTCGGCTAGCCCTGCCCCTTTCCTGGCGCGGCGCCAGCTTCCCCCACCCGCCAAGCCCTTTGCCTTGAGCGAGAAGGCCACTTTTGCTAGGCTTGCCGTCAGCAGGGGAGAGGTGCTGGAGTGGTCGAACAGGGCTGCCTGCTAAGCAGTTGTCCTGGGTAATCCCGGGACCGGGGGTTCGAATCCCCCCCTCTCCGCCAGAGGAAAGACTTGTCGGCCCGCCGCCTGGCGGGCATTAGCGTTCTTGGGCCCAGCACAACCAGCAGGGGATGCCCGAGGGCCTCGCGCAAGGGGGGTTGAGGTCATCCTGAACATGAGTTACATTTTCTTAAGGAAAAAGCTTATGGCAAGGAACGGCACCCCACTGCGCGTTCTCCTCGTGAAGCCGCCGGCTGCCCTGGCCACCATTCGCGGCCTGGAGCGGTTTCAACGCCTTGAACCTCTGGAGCTCTCGTACCTGGCGGGGGCTGTGCCCGCGCAGCATTCGGTGCGCGGCCTGGACCTGCGCCTGTACCGCAAACCCTGGAAGGCGTTCCAGCGGGAGCTAAAGGCATTTCAGCCGCACCTGGTGGGGATTACCGCCTTTTCCCATGAGTACCGCCATGCCCTGCAGCTGGCCATCTGTTCCAAGGCCGTGTTGCCGGGGGTGACCGTGGTGGTGGGGGGTCACCACGCCACCGCCTCCCCAGAAAGCTTCAACGCACCAGAGGCGGTGGACTGGGTGGTGCGGGGGGAAGGGTGCGGGCCCTTTGGCCAGCTGGTGGAGGCCCTGGCCGAAGGCGAACGTCCCGACCCTTCGCCGGGCCTCATCCCCACGGGCGAGGAGTTTGCCCGCTGGGCCCAGCACCCCGCCCCTCCCTTCCCGTCGGCGCGACAGCTGCCCCGACCCCGCCACGACCTGTGGGACCTTTCCCACTACCGCATCGTCTGGACCCACGAGAACCCCAGGGCCTTTGCCCCCCTCTGGCGCCGGGTGGCCATGGTGCGCTCCTCCTTTGGCTGCCGCATGCACTGCACCTTTTGCCCCGTCCCCACGCTCTTTTCAGGCAAGCACTGGCCGCGGGACCCGGAGGATGTGGCAGAGGAAATCGCCACCCTCCCCGTGGATTGCGTGTACTTTTCTGACGATGAAAACTTCCTGGACCGCCAGTTTTCCTTGGCCCTGGCGCAGGCGCTGGCGAAGAAGGGAGTGCGCAAGCGGTACTTCGCCTGGGTGCGCTCCACCACGGTGCTGAAAAACCCCGAGGTGCTGGAGGCTTTCCGCGAGGTGGGACTGGACTGCGTCTTCGTGGGCTTTGAGTTCACCTCCGACGCCGAGCTGCGGGCGGTGAAAAAGGGTGCCACCGTGTCCCACAACCTGCGCGCCCACGAGTTCTTGCGTCGCCTAGGGGTGGCGGTGCACGGCGCCTTCATGGCGCTGCCTTCCTTTTCCCACGAAGACTTTGACCGCTTAGAGGCGTACCTCAAGGAAATGCCGCCAGCAGAAACCTCCTTTACCGTCTGTTGCCCCTCCCCTGGCACCTGCGACTGGGACCGGCAACGCCCGTTTTTCTGGGTGCAGGACCCGTTTGTGGTGTACGACTGCATGCACCCCCTCACCCCCACCACCCTGCCCCTGTCCGAGTTTGCTCGGCGCTTTGCCCGTCTCCACGATGTGGCGAGCCCCCGCCACCCCCTACGCCAGGTGCGGGTACCCCTCCACCCCGGGCATGTACTGCGGGTGGAGTGGGCCCACCGGCGCTATACCGCCTCCCTCCGGCATATGCCCTCCAACCTGGCCAAAGCAGGCTGGCTTCCGGCTGCGGCGGCGCAGCCGTCGGGCCGCCCAAACCTCCCCGTGCTGGGGTCTTGAGTCCAAAAAAAAAAAAAAAGCAGACTTCACCTCGCTGCGCCGGCGGCAGCGAAAAAAGGGAAGAAGGTAAAGGAGAAATGGAAAAACTAATCCGCGTAGTGGCGTCCACGGCTTTGGTTTTCGGCCTTTCAGGGGTTGTTCTTGGCATCACACCGGCCACGGCACGACCGCCGAAGGGCGATTGTTTCCTCGTGGGGAGCTTCAACCCGTACCCGATTTGCTCCTGTGGGCGGATTATCGGCGGTTGTGTGTGTCAAATTCCAGGTAGCTGCGACTGAGAAGACTTCCGGTGCCCCAGGCCGGATGTGCTCCGGCCTGGGGCCTTTTGTGCGGGAGGTTCCATGTGGCTTGCCGTCTTTTTCTTGAACCTGGCTGGTGGCTTCCAACAGATAGCCCTCAACCACCTGCCAGCCACTCCCGATAAGCTGGTGGCGGTGGGGCACCAGTACTGGCTGGTTTCCGACATCACCCCACAAACCCAGGGCCAGCCGGCCGTTTGGGCCATCTCACCGCGAGGTGAGCTGTTGGCTTCGGCCACCTTGGAGCAACTGCGGGCTCGGCTTATCCTCGACTTGACCGCCACGCCCCAGGGGCTGGTGGCGCTGGACGTGTACGGCCAGCTCTTACAGCTGGACGAAAAGGCTCAGGTGGTTCACCGTTTTACGTTGCGCGGCAACCACCCCTTCCCCCGTTACGCCCACTCCCTGGTTTACGACTCCCAGGCGAAGCTGCTGTGGGTGCACGGTTGCCATCCCACCCAGGGGTACCTGGACCTAGGTTGCTTGGAGCTGCATGCTTTCCGAGGCCCCCAGTGGGACTACGTCACCTCCCAGTTGGA
Source organism: Thermoanaerobaculum sp. (assembly GCA_025060245.1). Classification (GTDB taxonomy): domain Bacteria; phylum Acidobacteriota; class Thermoanaerobaculia; order Thermoanaerobaculales; family Thermoanaerobaculaceae; genus Thermoanaerobaculum. The sequence continues at coordinate 22,566 of JANXCP010000017.1, forward strand.
GACCCCACCGTTGGCCCCGTTGGCCAACACCGAAAAGGATCCCGCCCGCAGTTACAAACTGGTGCGAAAGGATGCCCGAGGCGGGCTTTGGGTGGTGACGGTAGCGGATCCGGCGGGAGCCGGCTGGGTGCGACCTGCTGGGTCGGAGGCGTGGCGGCAGCTGCAGTGGGGTTCCCTGCTGCTGCCATTCCCCAGCTACGTCCACGATCCAGCGGAGCTGCAGCGGCGCTTAGATGAAGGTTGGCTGGTGGTGGGGATGGCCTTTGACCGTCAGGGTGGGTGTTGGGTGGCGGCCTACCAAGCCGGCTCCCAAACCACCGTGCTCACCTGGTTCTCCCCGCAAGGGGTGGCCCAACGGCAAAGGCGGCTTCCCGGTCGGTTTGTAGGCAGCGTTGGGGAGGAGCTGGTGTTGTTCCAAGCCCAAGATAAGGGTGGAGTCTTGCAACTGCGGAGGCTTGCGCCGTGAAAGGAAAGGGTTTTTACCTGGTGGCCTTGCTGGTGAGCATGGCGGGCAACGTGGCCTTGGGCGTGCGGGTGTGGCAACAGCAGAACCTTTCCCAGCCGTTGGGCCAGGCGGCCTTGGCCGCGGCAGGCGATCGCCTGGTGGTTACCCTGCGCCTTTCAGACTGCCCAAACTGCTTTGACTTTTTAGGCCGACTGGCGGCCCACCCGAGGCTTGCGGCGCGCGCCGAGGTGTTGGTGCTGGGGGTCTCGCGGGAAGAGGCGGAGGACCTGCAGCGGCGCTACGGTCAGGCCTTCCCCTTCCACCCCGCCCCGGCAATTCCCTGGCTGTTTGGGCAGACCCCTGAGGTGTGGGTGTTCCGTCGCGGGGAGCTGGTGTTGCGCCGCACCCTGACCCCAGCTCCGGAAGGACAGGAGCAGCTCCTGGTGCGAATCCAAAAAATCCTTAGCTAAAATCAACCCGGATTGCCCATGGAACGCGCCACCAGGGCCCTTTGGCGTAAAGAGCTGTGGGAACTGAGCCGAGGCTGGGTCTTTTGGGTGGCCTTGGGGCTTTTGGCCGCCGTCACCTTCACCGGCCTCCAGGTGGCTGCCCACCGCCACCGGGAAGAGCAGCGTCTGGTGCAGGAACTGGCCACCGCCAACGGCACCCGCCTGCAGCAGGCCAAGACCTGGCGGGAACTGGCAGGGGAAACCTTCCTCTTGTTTGCCCCGCAGTCCGCCGCCGCTCGGCTGGTGCAGCTGGCCTCCTGGCCTGCCTACGCCGCTCGCCCACAGGAGCTGCCCACACCCCTCCCCTTAGCCCAGGAACTTCCCCCCTCCCCGGTCCAGCTCTTGCTGTTCTTCGTCCCCCTTTTCATGCTGGTGGGGTGTTTTGACGCGGTGGTGGGGGAAAAAACCCGCCGCACCCTGCCCCTGCTCCTGGGGGTGGTAGGCTCACGCAAGACCTTGGTAGCCGCCAAGATGGCCGTGCGGGCGGGGGGCCTGGCCACGGTAGCTACCCTCGGGGTGGCCTGCGGCTTGTTGGCCAGTTTGCCGTGGACGGCGCCCCTGCTGGGGGATCCCTCGTTCCTGCCCACCTGCCTGGTGCTGTTGCTGGCTACCTTTTTGTTGGCGCTGGTATTTGGCCTGGCGGCGGTGGGGCTTTCGGTGTGGGCAGAACAACCCACCCAAGCGTTGTTCGCCGGCCTTTTGGCCTACGTGTTGACCACCCTGGTCCTCCCCCAGGGTTTGGCCTCGGTAGCGCGGCTGGCCGCCCCATGGCCCTCGCCGGCAGCCTTGGAAGAGCAGAGCGGCCGCCTCTTGGCGGAGCTTTACCGGCAGGAAGGGGAGGAGCGGCTCCAGGTGGTGCGGCGATGGATGAGCGGGGGCCCAGATCTGCAGCGTTGGGCGCAGGAGGAACTGGGGCGCTTGCAACGGCATTACGCCGACGCCGTCTCCCACGGTTTGGGGCAGCTGGCCGAGCGCTTTTTCTTGCAGGAGCACCGCGCCCGCACTGCAGCCAAGGCCCTCACCGCGTTGCTCCCCGGCGAGCTGTTCGCCCGGGCGGTGACGGCCGCCGCCGGTCTGGACGAGGAGGCCCTGTTGGGTTATCGCCTACAGGTGTTGCACTACACGCGCCAGCTGACCCTGTTCCTGGCACAAAAGCAGCAGGCCGTGGCCTTCATTTCCTTTGAGGGGAGCCAAGCCAGGACCACCGACGCCGCTGATCCCAGCCAGCTTCCCCAGTTTCTGCCCTCACCCCCGAAACCGCGTTGGCTCGCGGTGGTGGGTGCCCTCAGTGGCTTGGCCCTTTGGGCCATCCTCTTGGCCCTGGGCACAGTAGTGCTCTTTGGCCGGCTGGCGGTGAGGTGAGGATGCTGGAGGTGCGCCATCTGCGCTTTGGCTACCGGGCCGGGGAGGAGGTGCTCTCGGGGGTCAGCTTGCGGGTGGAGGAGGGGGAAATCTTTGGCCTTTTGGGACCCAACGGGTCGGGTAAGTCCACCCTCCTGGGTTGCCTCACTGGGTTTCTCCGCCCCTGGGAAGGAGAAGTGTTGGTGGGCGGGCTGGAGCTTTACCGCAACCCTCGGCAGGCCCGCCAGCTCATGGCCTACCTGCCCGATACCACCTTGCTGTGGGAGCAGCTCACCGCTGGGGAACTGGTGGAGCTTTTCGCCGATTTGCTGCAGGTGGCGCGGCCTGCCCCGCGGGAGCTGGCATCTTTCGGCTTGCCGGAGGAGGTGTGGTGGCAAAAGGTAAAGAGCTTTTCCAAAGGGATGCGGCAGCGCCTGGCCTTGTTCCTCGTCACCTTGCGGGTGCCGCGGGTGTTGCTGTTGGACGAGCCCACTACCGGCCTGGACCCCCAGGGGGCGGAGGTTTTTTTGCGCCTGGTGCGCTCCCTGGCGGCCCAAGGCACCGCGGTGCTGGTGGTGACCCACGACGTCTTTCGCCTGGCGCCGGTGTGCCACCGGCTGGGGCTGCTGCAAGCGGGGCAGGTGGTGCCCTACCGGCTGGGGGAGGTGGCGGGATGAGGGCGCCATTAAGCCCCTGGTTTTTAGCCCTGTGGGCTTTGGGGCTGGCCCTTCATCCGCTACCAGGCCAAGGCACCACGGCAGGCAACGAGTGGATTGCCCTGCAAAAGGCCAGATCCCGCCTGAAGCTGGCCGAGCAAAGCGCGGCCCGCGCCGAGGAGCTGGCGGCCCAGGGCTTGCTTTCCCTGGCCCACCTGCAGCAGGAGCAGGCGGCTTTGGAAGCGGCGCGTCTGGATTTCCAGGAGGCCCTGTGGCAGTTGTCCGGGGCCGGGTTGCGGGTGACGGTGGAGGACTGCCTCCGTACGCCGGGGGAGGATGGCCACGACCAGCTGGAGGTGGTCTTGGGCTTGCCCCCCATTCCGCTGGGGGAAGCGGAGGCCTGGCAGGAAGCCCTGGTGGTTCGCGGGGTGGCGGTCTCCCTCACCGACCGAGGGGTGGTGGTGGGGGTTCCCTACGCCGCTTCCATCCCCCTTTTGGCCCCAGGGCAAAGGGTGCACCTGCGGTTTCGCCTTCTGCGGCCGGTGGAGACCCCTACCCTGGTGCTGCGCTACCGCGGTGAGGAACACCACCTTACGGTCTTGCCCCGGGCACGCGGGGCGGAAGGGGTGCGGGTGCGAGCGGTGCAGCCGCAGCTGGCAGCCAGCTTCGGCGAGGAAGCCCGCTTCCAGTTTCTGGTGGAAAACCTCAGCGAGCGCTCGCAGAAGCTGGTGTTAGCGGTGGAAGGGTTGCCCCCCGCCTGCCCGTTCCGCTTCTGGGATCCGCAGGCCCAGGCGGACGTGACGGCCCTCCAGTTGGAGCCCTGGGCTCCCCCCAAGCCCCTGGAGCTGCGGGTGATGCTCCCCCAAGGGGAAACCCCTGGCCTGCGGGCTCAGGAACCTTTGCACTTTGCCGCGCAGTGGGTGCCGGACCGCGGGCAACCGGAGCGAGTTTCCTTGAGCTTGGTCCCCCGCGGAGTCCCGCAGGTGGAGGTCACCACCACCACGTGGCTGCGGGAGACCACGGTGGGAAAGCCCCTCTCTTTCCCCCTGCGCGTGGTCAACCGCGGCACCGCCCCGGCTTCCGCCGTAAGGCTGGTCCTCCAGGCTCCGGAAGGTTTTACCTGGCAGCTGCAGCCGGAAGAGCTGGAGCTTTTGGCCCCGGGAAGCCACCGCGAGGTGACAGTGATCTTGCGCGCCACCTCCCTGCCCGAAGGGGAATACACCGTGCGCCTCCTGTGCCAATGGAGCCAGGGGGCCACCACCGCCACGGGCCATGAGGCGCTCCTGCGGGTACGGCTGAAAAGCTCGGGGTGGGTGGGGGGGTTGCTGATCTTGGCTCTGGTCACCGCCGGAGCCGCTGCGGGCTGGTTTTCTTGGCGCAAACTGCGCGCCGATTAATCGCCTCTTGCTTTGCCGTTCCCACCGGGGGGGAAACAGGGTGGTACATTAGTCCTTTGGGGGGAACCATGAGACTCTTGATGGTCACCGCTGCGGTGAGCTTTTGGGTGCAGCAAGCCTCAGCCCAACCGTGGCCCCGGCTCCAACCCGGGGCGGAGGGGGAGCTGCGGGCGCACGTGCGCTTCCTCGCTTCCGACCTGCTGGAAGGGAGGGCGCCGGGCAGCCGGGGGGGACAACTGGCGCGGGCCTACCTGGCCGCCCAGCTGGAGGCCTGGGGCTACCTCCCCGCCGGGGATGGTGGGAGCTTTGAGCAAGCCGTCCCCATGGTGGGGATTCACACGCAACCCCCGGAGCGCTGGGTGTTTTCTGGGTCCGGGGGCCAGTTGGCCTTGGAACACCGCCGGGACTTCGTGGTGTTCTCCGGCCTGCAGCAAGAAACGGTGAAGGTGGGGCCGGCGGAGCTGGTGTTTGTGGGGTACGGGATCCAAGCCCCCGAGTACGGGTGGGATGACTTTAAGGGCGTGGACGTTCGCGGCAAGCTCTTGGTGGTGCTCAACAACGACCCCCACTGGGACCCGCAGCTGTTTGCCGGGGAAACGCGCCTCTATTATGGCCGTTGGTCGTATAAGTACGAGATGGCGGCCAAGCTGGGGGCAGCAGGGGCTCTCATCATCCACACCACCCCCTCCGCCGGCTACCCCTGGCCGGTGGTGGTGAGCTCCTGGGGCGGCGAGCAATTTGAGTTGCCCGCCGGTGGGGAGCCGCGGGTGCCGGTGAAGGGCTGGCTGACGGAGGAGGCGGCCAAGAGGATCTTTGCCCTGGGGGGCCAATCCTATGAGGCGCTGCTGGCCCGGGCCCAGAGCCGTCAGTTCCGGCCTCAGCCCATGGGGGTGAGCACGACCTTGTCCCTGCGCACCAACCTGCGTCAGGTGATGGGGGCCAATGTCCTGGGCCTGTGGCCTGGGTCGGACGAGCGGCTGCGGGAGGAGGTGGTGGTGCTGACAGCCCACCACGACCACCTGGGGGTGGGAAGCCCCGAGGAAACGGGGGACCGCATTTACAACGGCGCCCGCGACAACGCGGCGGGTTGTGCCCAGGTGTTGGTCATTGCCCGCGCCTTGGCCCACCAGCTCCCTCGCCCCAAGCGCTCGGTGCTGGTGGCCTTCGTGGAAGCCGAGGAGTACGGGCTTTTGGGCTCCGCCTTTCTGGCCGCCCATCCCCCGGTGCCACCGGGACGCCTGGCGGCGGTGGTGAACTACGACGGCGGCAACATCTGGGGGCGGACCAGGGACGTGGCGCAAATTGGCCGCGGCAAGAGCACCTTGGACCAGGTTTTGGAGCAGGCGGCTGCCCACCAGGGTCGGGTGGTGGTGGGGGACCCCTTCCCCGATCGGGGCTCCTTCTACCGCTCTGACCACTTCAGCCTGGCGCGCATTGGCGTTCCCGGCCTCTACTTCCGCTCCGGGACTGACTACATCGGCAAACCCCCCGGTTGGGGAAAGCAGCAAGCCGAGGCCTGGGAGGCGGTGCACTACCACCGACCCAGCGACCAGCTCACCCCCCAATGGGACTTTTCCGGGATGGTGGAGGATGCGGAGCTGGGGTTGTGGTGTGTTTTGGCCATTGCCAACAACCCCCACATGCCGCAGTGGGTACCCGGGGATGAATTTTTTGCCGCCCGTGCACGCGCCTTGGAGGCCCTCAGCCAGACGGGCAAACCCTAAGGCTTGCCCCCGGTGGCCGGGCTGCCTTGGGGGCATCACCTGGCCCCTCAGGCACCCCCGGGAAACAGGCGCTGAATTTGTTGGGCGCGGTAATGGAAAATGGCCACCAGCTGGCGCCGGACCCAGAGGGCATGGGCCACTTCACCCAGCCAGCCCCAAGGCAGGGCATAGCTCACCCGGTCGGTCATGGCCACTCCCTCGGCCACCGGTTGGAAGCGATGCTCGTGGTACCAAAAGCGGTAAGGCCCCAGGCGCTGTTCGTCCACGAAGTAGCGTCCCTCCTCCAGGTGGGCAATTTCCGTGACCCAGCTGGCCCAAATCCCCGGTGCCAGCCGCAGGCGGTAACGGATCAGCTGGCCCGGGTACATGGGCTCCTCCGCTCCTTGCACGATGGAAAAGTGCAAAAAGGGCGGGGTGAGGAGGTTGAGGTTGCGCGGGGTGGCAAAGAACTGCCAGACCACCTCCAGGGGGGCGGGGATGAGCTGTTGGAAGAGCAGCTGGTGCACTCTAGGCTGGAGCAACCTCACCTCCCAGGCGCCGCTGGGCCTTTCGCCGCTCCATGGCCGACACCAGCATCAGGTACTCGCCCACGTTTTCCGTGGTGAGGATGCCCACCAGGCGCCCCCCTTCCACCACGGGAAAGGTATGACACTGGCAGGCTTCCAAGCGCGCCAGCGCTGCCTCCAGCATCTCATTGGGGTGAACCGGGGTGAAGTCGCGTTGCATGACCGTTTCCACCGGCACCTGTTCATCCCGCTGCGAGAGGGCCCGCAGCAGATCCCCGCGGGTCAACACCCCCACCACTTGACCCTCCCGTACCACCGGGAAGTCCTGCTGGGAGGTGGCCAAGAGGTACTCCACCGCTTTTTCCAGGGTGTCCTCCGGCGCCAAGGTGCGAAAGTCGGTGATCATGGTGCGCCGGACTGGGATGCCACTGAGGGCGTTGCGCATTTGCACCGCCGTTGCCTCCTGCTGCGCCCCAATCCACACGAATAGGGCAACGAACAACAGCATGGGGTTCGTGAGGAGTCCAAAGAAGGCAAACAACAAGGCCATGCCCTGGCCGATGGCGGCGGCCACCTGTGTGGCCCGCAGGAAATCTCCCCCCAGGGCCAGCAGGGCGCGCAGGACCCTCCCGCCATCCATGGGGAAGGCGGGCAGCATGTTGAACACCGCCAAGGCCAAGTTGGCAGCCAGGAGCCGCTCCCCCAGGGAAGC
>JANXCP010000180.1 GCA_025060245.1 Thermoanaerobaculum sp.
GGTTGGCGGAGGGGGATTGGGAAGGGTGGAAGCTCCTCAACCGTCGGCTGGGGGAGCGGATCACCTTGGTGGGTGATGACATCTTTGTCACCAACCCCAGCATCATCGCCCGCGGCCAAAAGGAGGGTGTAGCCAACGCGGTGCTCATCAAGCTGAACCAGATCGGAACCCTCACCGAGACCTGGGAGGCCCTGCGTATGACCTTGCACTTCGGCTGGAAGGCGGTGGTCTCCCACCGCTCCGGGGAAACCGAGGACACCACCATTGCCGACTTGGTGGTGGCCTGTGGCTGTGGGTTGATCAAGACGGGCTCTGCCTCCCGGGGCGAGCGGACGGCCAAGTACAATCGGCTCTTGCGCATTGAAGAGGAGCTGGGGGAGACGGGGAGGTTTGCCGGCCAATGGCTCTTCGGCCCATCCGGTTCCTCCGCCTCGTAGGGTTGGCGGTGCTCCTGGCCTACTGGGCTTGGAACTGGCTGGCTGGCCAGCGGGAGCTCCGCGCCGCCCGGCAGGAATGGCAAGCGCTCGCGGGGCAAAAAGCCGCGCTGCTGGAGCAAGTGCGCCAATTACGGAAAGAGGTGGAGAGCCTGCAAAGGGATTCCGAGGCGCAGGGGCGGGCGGCACGGCAGTTTCTGGGTGTTTGTGGGACGCGGGAAAAGGTGGTCATCCTCCCGCGCCAGTGAAGGTTGCTCCACGCTACAATGGCTTCCAACATGGGTGGGGAACCGGCGGCCATCGGGCGGTTTGAAGTGGAAGGTGTCTTGGGGCGCGGGGCGATGGGGGTGGTGTACCTGGCTCGCGACCCGGTCATCGGCCGTAAGGTGGCGCTCAAGACCCTGGTGCTGCCGGAGGGTACGGAAGAAGCCGAGGAGTTTCGCATTCGCTTCTTGCGCGAGGCCCAGGCGGCCGGCATCCTCAGTCACCCCAGTATCGTAACGGTCTACGACGCCGGCGTGGACGAGACCACGGGGTTGTCCTACATCGCCATGGAGTACGTGGAGGGGCGAAGCCTGCGCGATTTGATGCGCCAGGGCTACCCCTTTTCTTACTCGGACGTGGCGCGGATTGGCGCCAACCTGGCGGTGGCCTTGGATTACGCCCACAGCAAGGGTGTGGTGCACCGGGACATCAAGCCCGCCAATATCCTCCTCACCGCCCAAGGGGTGGTGAAGATCACCGATTTCGGCGTGGCCAGGTTAGCCACCTCCAGCCTCACCACCACCGGACAGTTCATCGGCACGCCCAACTACATGTCCCCGGAGCAGGTTACTGGCTTGCCGGTGGACGGCAGGTCGGACCTGTTTTCCCTGGGCGTGGTGTTGTTTGAGCTGCTCACGGGCAAACGCCCCTTCATGGGGGATAACCTCACCGAGGTGTCGTACAAGATCGTCCACGAGCCGGCACCGGTGCCCTCCCAGCTGCGGCCGGGGCTGCCACCGGCGTTCAACCCCATCATCCTCAAGCTCCTGGAAAAAAAGCCGGAAAACCGCTACAGCAGCGGCCTGGAAGTGGCGCGCGCGTTGGAGGCACTGCGCCGGGTGTTGGCGGGAACCGCTGAGGTGCCGGTTCCCCGTCCCGTGGAGGGGAAGGCGGCCTCCACCGCCGTTTCTTCGCCGGTGGTGCTGCGGCCGGAAATGGCCGCCACCGCCACCAAGGCCACGGTCTTGGGTGATGGCCCAGCAGCCCCGGAGGCAGGAGAAAGCCCAGAGCTCTCCATTTGGCGCCGGCCCATTACCACCCGCTGGGTGGTCCTGCTCCTTATGGCGGTGTTGCTTCCTCCCCTGGTGACCGTGGCGTTGCTGTACACCAAGGTGGACCGCGGCCCGTTTGCCGGAGCGTCCTCTGGGGAGTTGGCGCGGCGAAGG
>JANXCP010000181.1 GCA_025060245.1 Thermoanaerobaculum sp.
GTGGAATCTGCCCCCGATCGTTGGTCTCTCACCCTCTTGGAGTTTCGGCCGGGGCAAGAGACGAAAGCTCCCCCCTGGTTGAGTCTCCCCCCCTGCGTGGGACCATGAGGCGCTTGGTGATCCGCTGCCCCGCCAAGGTGAACCTCCACTTGGAGGTCTTGGGGCGGCGTGAGGACGGGTTTCACGAGGTGCGGACGCTGCTGGTCGCCGTGGGACTCTTTGACGAGTTGGAACTCAACCCTGCTCCCCCATCGGTGCTGGAGGTGCACTTTCCTGGTGTGCCGGGGTTGCCCGCGGACAACACGGTGTTTCGGGCTGCTCAGCTCCTCCGTCAACATTTTCCACAGGTGGGTGGAGCGCAGGTGGTGGTGCGCAAACGCATCCCTGTGGCCGCGGGGTTGGGAGGGGGCTCCGCCGACGGGGCGGCGGCTTTGGTTGCCTTGGGCAGGCTGTGGAATCTCTCCCTTTCCCCCGGGAGCTTGGCGCGGTTGGCGGCGCGGATCGGCTCGGACGTGCCGTTCTTCCTCTGGGGCGGGACCTGCTGGGCGGTGGGCCGAGGGGAAGAGGTATACCCCTTGCCCGATTTGCCTCCCTATTGGGTTGTGTTGGTTCCGGGCCGGGATGCTGTTCCCACCGCCGCGGTCTATGGCGCGCTGAAGTGCGGACCCTTTGAGGGTTTCCGCTTTGGGCCGCTCTATGATTGGTTAGTGGGAGGGGGCGAGTTACCCTGGCAAGAGTTGCGGAACGACCTGCAAGGGACTGCCGTGCAACTTTTTCCGTGGATCGGCGAGGTACTGCGACGGGTGCGAGATGCCGCCCCGCTGGTAGCCATGGTTTCGGGCTCCGGCGGGACGGTGTTTGCTGTGTTTCGTCACCGGCATGAGGCTCAGCAAGCGGTTGAAAAGGCGGATCTACCTCAGGCAGTGATCGTGCCTGTGCTTGCTCGGTCCCAGTCTCAGCCGGCGCTTTTGTTGGAACAGGAGGATTAGAAGAGATGGAAATTACTGAAGTTCGCGTCAATTTGAACCGGCAGGGGCGGGTCAAGGCCTTCGTTCAGGTGGTGGTGGATCACGCCTTGCTCATTGGGGACATACGGGTGATGGAGGGGAAGGAGGGGACGCTCTACGTGGCAATGCCCTCCCGTCGTTTGCGCAACGGTTCCTTTCGGGACGTGGTCCACCCCCTATCCTCGGAGGTGCGGAGGCAGCTAGAAGAGGCAATTTTGGGGGAGTACGAGCGCTTGGCGCGAGAGCTAGGGGAAAGCAACCTGCATCCCCGCCTGCGGCAAACGTTGCAGCGGCTGTTGGGTGAGGAGTATTGGAGTGGGGAACCGATGGATGAAGAGTAAAGTTGATGTCATGAATTGACAGCTTGAACGCACAAGCGTAAGCTCAGAACGGGGGGGACCACATGGGTCGTACATGGGGCTTCCGCTGCGGATTGCTTGTTTCGCTCCTGCTCCTCACCAACCGGGCCACAGTTTGTGCTGACACCGACTGCCTCGCGTGTCACGGCAGTACCACGGCGGTAAGCGAGGCAGCCAGTCGGCTGGGGTTGGCTGTGGCCCCTTCCAGGTTACCCAAGTTGGTTATCCAGTTGGGCCAGGGCTCGGTGCACGAGGGCTTAGCGTGTACGGATTGTCACCCCCAGGCGGAAATGGTGCCCCATCCGAAGGAGATGGCGCAGCAAAACCCCTGCGTCAGTTGCCATGAGGAGGCGGTGGCCGCGGTTAACCAATCGGCGCATCGGGATCCTTTGGGGGGGAGCAGCCAAAGGGCGCACTGTTGGGACTGCCACACCGCCCACGACGTGCGACCGGCCAA
>JANXCP010000182.1 GCA_025060245.1 Thermoanaerobaculum sp.
CAAGAGAGCCAGACCGAGGGAAAGAAAGGAAGTGGGGGGAAAGGCGGCGAGAAACGGCACCCACTCGCCCAGGGCAAAGGTGGCAAACGCACCAGCCGCCGCCAGAAGGCCCGCCAAAGTCCTGAGGGCAAATGGCGCCGCCAATCCCAGTCCGGCCAAGATGACCGCCGGCCACCCCGTGAAGAGGGTGGCACCGGCTCCCGGGGAGCCGGGGTCGGGCAAACGCACCAAATCCCACCAGGAAAAGGAAGGGGCGCTGCGGCCGGAAAACCACCAAAACCCTGGCGCCTCCCCAGCAAAAAAAGCCAAAAAGAGGCTGGGTAAGGCCAAAGCTAGACCGGCGGCCAAGGCAGCCAGTACCCAAGCGAACGCTCGCCAACGCCCCTTCTCCCGAATCACCACGAGCGCTGGCAGGACAGCCACCCAAGAAAGCCCGAAGCCACCGCCAACTACCATGGCGGCCACGAGGGCGGCCGCAGGCCCTAGGGCGTGCCACCGGGGAGCGCGCAGGGCCACCAGCAAGAGCCAAGGTGCCAAGGCTGACACCGTTCCTGGAACAGCCGGCCACTGGGAGACCACTGGGCCCGAAAGGGCATAGACCGTGGCCGCTACCGCCGCCGCAGCCGGCCCGATGGCGCTTCGGGCGAGGAAAAAACAGCCGGCAAAGGCCAATCCTAGGGTCAGGCACGCCAGGGCGAGCCAGTGGTGGGTTGGCGGTGCCAGCAGTACCGCCAGCACGGTGAACGGGCTATAGCCGTCGGCACCCAGGGCCAGCCAACCCACCCGCCCCCCTCCCATGAACGGATTCCACAGCATGGTCTCCGTGCCCCAGCGGGCGAGGAGGGCCAATCGTGGAGCCACCGAAACAGCCCAGTGACGGGTGTGGTCCATGGCCGCCGGATTGGGACCGCCCAGGTGGCTCCAAGGAGGTTCACTCCATAAAGCTGCCTGGGGGGCCAAAACCCGGTCAAGAAAGAAGGCAGGGTAGAAGACCACAAAAAGGATGACGAGCAGCGCCGCGGGAAGGATGGCACGTTCCTGACCGGTCACGCCCCCATTGTAGGGCCACTGCTCGGTGGTTTGTGGGGGCAAGTACACTCTTGGTAAGGGAGATGATGGAATGCCACGAGTACCTCTCGAAGCCATTGCCTGGGGACGCTCAGGGGATAAGGGTAATGCTTCTAACGTGGGCCTCATTGCCCGCAGCCCCGCAGCCTTTGAATGGATGCGGGAACACCTCACACCGCAGTGGGTGAAAGAGGTGTTTGGCGGCGTGGTGCGGGGCCCAGTGGAGCGATTTGAGCTACCCAATCTCTTGGCCTTGAACTTCATCCTTCACGACTCCCTGGGTGGGGGCGGCAGCGAAAGCTTGCTCACCGACTCCCAAGGCAAGACCCACGCCCAAGGGCTTTTACAGGTGGAGGTGGAGGTGCCTGAGGAGATCTTGGCTAGCATTACCCCCACACCACCTGCAGCAGCTAAGCCTTCCAGTTGACAATCCCCCCCCTCCTGTTCATACTTCGCCTCGCCTGGCGTGCCCAGGTAGCTCAGTCGGTAGAGCGAGGGACTGAAAATCCCTGCGTCGGCGGTTCGATTCCGTCTCCCGGCACTTTTTATTTTTCCCGAGGAATTAGTTCTGAAACATCTTCAGGAAGTTTATAAAATTCAAAGTGTGGCTCCTCCTGATACCAGTAAGCAACTGAAGAATAGTCAGCAGTAATATCTATACCTTTAGTTATACCATGTTCTATCTCTACTCTGATTGATTTGTTGAATGGGATTGCATCTTGAATTC
>JANXCP010000183.1 GCA_025060245.1 Thermoanaerobaculum sp.
GAAAGGTGGGCTCGTGCATGAGCGGGGAGCAGGAGGCCACCACCACCCGGGTCAGCCCCAGCTGTTGAATGTCCTTTTGGATCAGCTCTTGGCCGGGGTCGGAGCACATGAACTGGTACTCCCGTGCCACCACCACCCCTGGCAGGTTCTGGGCAAAGGCCACCACCTCCGCCACATCCACCTTGGCGGCGATGTTGATTCCGCAACGGCAGACGTACACGCCAATCCTGGGACCGCCGTTGTGCTTGCCCACCGCCTCAGGCATAGACACCTCCCAGCCGCCGCTCCAAGGTCGGCTCCAAGGGCACCAGCATGCGTTGCAAGCCCAGTTGTTTTCGCTGCAAACCCAACGCCACGCCCACCAGTTGGGTGAAGAACACCGCCGGGATGGAGGCCAGATCAGGGTAGGCCGCTTGCACTTTGCGTTGAAAACACTCCAGGTTGCACTCGCAGAAGGGGCAGGCGGTCACCACCACATCGGCCCCCCGCCGCTGCGCCTCCTTGAGCAGCAGGTAGGAGAGGCGCAAGCCCACCTCCTCCACCGTTCCGGTGAGGGAGCCGCCGCAGCAGCGGGTTTTCAGCGGCCAATCCACCGGCTCAGCGCCAAGGGTTTCCACCAGCCGGTCCAGGCTGGTGGGGTTGGCCGGGTCGTCAAAGGTCGCGAAGGGCCGGGTGAGCAAGCACCCGTAGTAACACACCACCCGCAACCCGGTCAGGGGACGCCTCACCGCCTGACGGACCCGCGCCAAGCCCACATCGTTCACCAGCACATCCAGGGGGTGCCTCACCCGAACCGTGCCGTGGTAGCTCAGGCCGGCATCGGAGAGCGCACCTTCTAGGGCCTCTGCCAACCTCCCGCCTGCGGCGTAGGCCTGTTGCGCCTTCCTCATGACCACGTAACAGGCGGGACAAGGCGTCAAGAGGTCTGCCCCACCGTTGCCTGCCTGCGCCTCAGCCAGGGCCAAATTGCGCAGGGATAGGCCCCAAGAGCGGGTTTCGTCCACAGCCATGTACATGGTGGCGCCGCAGCAGTTCCAGTCCTCCACCTCCCGGTAGGTAACGCCCAAAACCCCGAATACCGCCTCGGTGGACTCCTCGTAAGCCCGACCGGTGGCCTTCAACGCACAGCAGCATCCTGGGTAGTACAGGTAGGTCATGCCACACCTGCCTTCCTGCCGTGCCCGGCAGAACCTGGCGCTTGTATTTCCTTGGCAAGGGAGGCCCTTGACCGGTCCTCACCGGCTCGCGGCGACAAGCGAGCCTCCAAGCCGTGCAGCAGACGGGCCAGCTGCTCTTGCTGGCGGATGCGATCGGGCACGATACCCATTCTCCCCTTGATGTACAGCTTGAGCCCCAGCCCCGCCTTCTTCACATGCCGCCAGGGCCCTGCCCGCAGGTACATGCGCAACGTCACCTCCCCCTCCGAGTTGCGCCCTCGCTTTGCCACCACCTTGAAGAACTCCCGCGCCAGGATCGGAACCGGGAAGCCCTTGGGATAGGTGCCCTCGCGAATGGCAAGTCTTTTGAGCGTGTACATCACCTCGGTGATGGGGATTTGTTGCGCACAAGCAGCAGTACAGG
>JANXCP010000184.1 GCA_025060245.1 Thermoanaerobaculum sp.
AGCCATCACTGGGCTCACGTGGCAAACGGGGAGTGGGCGCGTCTCCACCTGGCTCGCTCTAAGAACCGCTACTTCCGCAAGCATTTCCCGCTCTTTTCCCTTTTCCTGCCGCTGTTTGGAGGCCACTGCAAGCACTTTTGGCCGGACCTACCGGCCCAACTTATTCTGCCCTTTACCCGGGTTCTTTGGCTTCTGTCGCCATCCCCTTTGGGTTTTCCGGCGGCAGGCTACTACGGCGGCGGGGTCCCGCCCTGGACGTCCCTGGCAGAGGCCCGCGCCGCACACCCAGGTCAGCCCTTCTGGTTGGGCGCTACCCGTCCCGGGGGGGTTACCTTTTTGGGCATGTGGAGGTTGGGGTGAGTTGGTGGGAGGTCAGACCCTATCAACCCGGGGATGAGGAGGCGATCAATAGGGCCTTTAACAGGGTCTTCCAGGCTTCTCGAACCCTGGACGAATGGCGGTGGAAGTTCTTCGGCCAGGGATGGGCGCCGCGCATCATGCTCGCTGTGGACCAAGAGGGGCAGGTTTTGGCTCAGTACGCCGCCCTGGTGGTGCGTTTCCAGACACCCCTAGGGGTGCTCCCCGCTGGCCACGTGGTGGATGTTTTTTCCCGCTCGGAGGCCCGCGCCAGCTTGGCTGCCGGCAAGGCCTACTTGCAAGCGCAGCAACACTTTATTTACCGTTGGTGCGGCCCCCATGACTTGCCTCTCTCCTTTGGGTTTCCCAGCAGGAGGCCGCTGAAACTGGGTGAGCTTACGGGTCCCTACCGCCAATTCCCGCCCGAACCGGTCTTGTGCCTGCGCAGGCCCCTGTTCCAACGACGGTCGTTTCGCTATGAGAATCTGCGCGTGCAGTGGGGGCTATGCCCGCGGAGCCTGGAAGAGCTCTGGTCCCAATGGGGAGGTCGCCTGCCCTATGCCGCGGTCAGGGATGCGGCCTACCTGCGCTGGCGCTACCTGCAGCGCCCCGGGGTGCGCTACCACGGGGTGTGCCTTTTTCGCCACGATGAGCCGCTGGCCGGCCTCATTTTCCGCGCCGCCAAGGATCGGCTGGCCTTGGTAGATTGGGTGGCACCCCCTGAGGCACAGGTGTGGGAAATGCTCCTGGCGGCGGTAAGCAACTCTTTCAAACTTGCCTCCGGTACTCACCTGGAGGCCTGGCTTACGGGCGACCCGGAAACCGCCCAGGTGCTGCGGGATCTTGGTTTCTCGAGCGTTCACCACCCGGACCTGGCATTGGTGGTCCGTTGCTTTCACCCGGCGCTGGATCCGGCCTCGGTGCCCGGGGCGTTTTTCACCACCTGGGGCGATACCGACCTCATATGAGACGGGAGCTTCTGCTGTGGATGGCGGCGGTGGTGGGGGTGGTGTTAGCCGCCCTGGGACCGCCTTGGACCGTGGCCCCTGGGATCCCGGCTGCCGGGTGGCTCACCGTCACGGGCTCACCGGAGCAAAGCGACTTCCCGTTGCAGTTCGCCGTGTGGTGGGAGGAGGTGCGCCGCCTGCTCCGGGAGGGGGAACCCCCATGGATTTCTGACCGCCTGGGAGGCGGTGTGCCGCTGTTGGCCAACGGCCAAACG
>JANXCP010000185.1 GCA_025060245.1 Thermoanaerobaculum sp.
TTGCGGGGACTTTATACGGTTTTTCAAGTGATGGGGGCGAAGAGGGAACAGCAGGAGCTCGTGCGTCTTGCGAGGGTATTGAAGGAGCAAGAAGGAAGAACCCTTGAACGGCTGCAGGTCGCTTCCCAGGAGCTCCGTCGTCTTGCGTTGATCACAGGCTTTGATCTCTCCTTGGAGGGAGAAGAGCAAGCTCTCCAGTATCCGCAGGTGTGGGCACAGCGTTTGGTGGAGGAGGCAGACGCCCTGTGGGCTTGGGCACAAAAACAGGCACGGCTCTTTGCGACGCTTCCGGCTATTTGCCCCTTGGAACAGGGCAAATTCGTGGTGAGCTCGCGCTTTGGGCCGCGGGTCTCGCCCTTTACAGGGACCATGGAGTGGCATAAGGGCCTGGACCTGGCGGCGCCGGAGGGGTTACCGGTGTGGGCGACGGGAGAGGGGATTGTGGTGTTTGCTGGAAGGGTGGGTACGGAAAACCCGCTCTGGGCTCGTTTGGGGAACGTGGTGGTGTTGGCCCATGGTGAGTCTTACTACACGGTTTACGCCCACCTCGCCGAGGTGCGTGTTCGTCAAGGGCAAAAGGTGGAACGCCGAGGGGTGGTGGGAACGGTGGGGAGCACCGGTTGGTCTACGGCTCCCCACCTGCACTACGAGGTTCGGCGCCAGGTGGGTTCCGAGTTGGTACCGGTGGATCCAGCATTTTTCCTTTTGGATTTCCCTATGCCAGCGGAGCACTTAGCAATGGGTGGGGCTGCGGGTGTGCCCCTTGATCTTTTGGCCGACGTCAGGGTGGTTTGGCCATGGCAGAGAAACACCCGTTCCCGACGTTGAACATTCCCCAGGGCAGGGAAAACACCGTCAACGACTCTGGTCAACTCGCCATCCGCACCCCGGGAAACCTGATCATCCAAAACCCAGGGAACTATTCCCATATCGTATCCACGTCGGGTTCCCTCCGCATTGACCCCAATGTGAAAGTGGACGCGGTGACTGTTCAGGTGGCGGATACGTGCTTTATTGCCGGCTCGTTGACGGCCTGGCACGTGAAGGCCAGGCGCGTGGTTTTAGAACGAGGTGCCCAGGCCTTCATCGTGATCCGCGATTCGGAAACCCTGGAGTTGGACAAGGCGGCCCGTTTGGTAGGTAACTTCGCCTCGGAAAAGGAGCTTTACCTGCTCCTCGGGCGTTTTTCTCAGCAGCTCCAGACCCTTCCCAAAGGCTTGAGCCCTGCCGTGCAGGAGGTGGCAGGGGAGCTGGCGCCCCCTTCCCAGGATGGAGCCCTCTTGCCGTCTCCGGAGGAGTCGCAGGCAGCCCCCCTCGGGGGCGCTGAGGCCACGGGACCTGGGAGGAGCGACCAACGTCCAGTGGAGCCCTCGGTGCAAACCTGGGCAAACCTTTTGGCTTACCTGGAAACCGTTTTGGTCAAGGAAATGGCGCGGGCTGAGCTGTCCTTCGGGGCTAAGGCGGCGCTGCATCGCGCGCTGTCGGCGGTGCGCAGCGGCAGGCCTGAGGAGGTGAAGGAGAGCTTTGCGGAGCTGGACATGGCGCTGTTTGAATACACCCCCTT
>JANXCP010000186.1 GCA_025060245.1 Thermoanaerobaculum sp.
AGCCAGCTGGCGGGAGCCTGTCAACGCCTGGAGGCTGAGGAGAGCGCCCTGCGGCGAGAGTTGGAACGCTTGCGAGAACGTCAGGAGCAGTTGACCGCGGAGCTGGCGCAAACCGAGGCGACCACGCGGGAAGAACAAGCGCGGGAGGACGAGCTGGCCCGTCAGGTGTTGCTTTCGCAGGACGAACTCCGAAAGGTGCAAGAACAAACAGCTCAGGCCGAGACCCTGGCGGAGCAGGCAGAGCAGCAGGCCCAAAGGGCGGAATCCCGGGCAGAAGCCGCCAGGCAAGAGCTCCTCCAGGCAGTGGCAGCCGCCGCCGAGGCCCGGAACCGCTACCACCGGTTGCAGCTGGAACTGGAACAGCTGCAATATCAGCAAGGCCGCCTCAAGACGGATCAGGAGCGGCTGCGAGCGCACCTGCAGCAGGCGGGTGTAGAGGAAGAGCTGGCCGAGGAAGCAGAACGCCAGTGTCTCGTCCACCGAGAAGCGTTACAAGCTCAACAACGACAGCTCCAGCAACAGGTGGAAACGTCCCGCCGGGAACAGGGGGAGCTGGCCCGCCAACGCGACCAACTGGAGCATCGCTTTTGGCAAGTGCGCCACGAACTGGAAGCGGTGCAGCGAGCCCGGGCCCAACTGCGGGCCATGCCGGAAAGCTTAGGGAAAATTCTCCCCGCTGAGTACCTGGCGGGGAGCGTGGCTGACTACCTCAACCCACCTCCCCACCTGGCTCCCCTTTTGGACCGCGCCTACGGCCACCTGCTCACCCTCCCGGTGGTACAAGGGGAAGAAGCGGTTCGGGCGCTCTTGGCCGCCCCACCCCCTGGGGAAACCTTAGAGGTGGCGGTGCGGGACACGCAAAGGGCGGGGCCACACGGCCACTTCCTGGAGCAGGCCGGCACAGCGCCCGAAGAGCGGGGATGGCTCACCGCGCTCTTGCCTCCCTTTGCCACCGCCCAAGACAGCGACCAAGCCGCGTCGCTGGCGCAGGATCCCTTTTTGGTGGTGCTCCTGCCCAACGGTGGACGGCGCCAGGGACAGTGGCTTCGCCTCGGCAACGGCGGCCGGATCCCTTCCGGAGCCCTCCAGCTCAAGCAAAAGGAGCAGGAGCTCACGGTCCAGGAGCGTGCCCTGGCCCAACAACGGCAACAGCTGGCCCAGCGGTGGGAAGAGATGAGCCAGTCCCTGCAAGCCCAGGAGCAGGCTCTTGCGGAGCTGCACCGCCTCGTGCAGCAGGCCAACGAATCCCTGGCCGAGGCCACCTCCCGCAGGGAAGCCAAACACCGTGAACGGGTACGCCTGGAGCGGGAGGTGGAAGCCCTCCACGTGGAAGAGGCCAGGCTGGCGGAGGAGCTGACAAACCTCGCCAACCTGCTGGCGCAAGTGGAGGAGCAAGCCAGGCGGTTGGAGGAGCGGGCGGAGGAGGCGGCGCAGGAGGTGGATGAGGCGGCAGCCTTCGCCGCCAAAACCCGCGCCAGGGCCAGCCAGTGCCACACCGAGGCGGAAAAATGGCGCGGAAAAAAAAGCCTTGCTGCCGAACGGGTTTCCTTTGCCCAGCGAGAG
>JANXCP010000187.1 GCA_025060245.1 Thermoanaerobaculum sp.
AAAACTTTGGCTTCAACAAAAACTTCTTAATGTGCAAAATGGTGCGCAGCGCTTCCGGCCTCACCCGGGAAACGTCATCAACGATTTCCAGAGAAAAGATTTTCGGACCGACCTCCACCGGCGCCACCAGCCGCCCAAACCCCTTGAGGTGCTCCAAGAACTCCCTGAAGACCCCTTCTTTCATGCGTAACGTTTGCATGTTTCCTCCCAGGTTGTTTTAGGTCACCCCCCCAGACTCAATGTAAGTCTTCGTTTTGTCCCTGTCACCACCAACTCGTGAAAGTCTTCACGAGTTCATTTGTATTGTAGCTCCTTGAGCCTCAAAATGCAACCCCGCCGGGTGGCAAACCGAGGTCTCCTTCCCCCTTTGCCACCCGACGGGGAAAAGACCCTAATCCCGCGGCGAAATGGTCACCAGCCTCAGCGGATCAAGAAAACCCCTAGTGGAGCGGAGCGGCTCCTCCCGTGCGGCGCACAGGGCGGGCAAGGAGGGTCACCAGCAGGGCAAGGGCACTCCACAGGGCCAAATGCCGCCAGGTGGCCTGGAAGGCGTGCCCCGTGGCCACGGCTTGCAGCAGCATTTGCACCGAAGCAATAAGACTACCCTGGGCTTCCGGATTCACCAGCGAATCGGCCGGCACACCGCCGCCTAGCCGCCCCACCAGCTCGCCAGCGGCGAAGGAACCCACCTCCACCCGTGCCGCCAGGGCGTCGTAGAAGCTGGCCGAACGGTTGGTAAAGACGTTCGTGGCGTAGGCGGTGCCCACCGACCCCATCACCAATCGTACCACGTTCATCACCATGGAGGCATCGGAAAACTCCTCCTTGGGCAAGGAACCCAGCAGGATGAGGAAAAGGGGGGTAAAGACCCCACCCATGGCGAGGCCCCACCAAAAGTTGTCCCAGACCGCGGCCCATCGCGGCTCAAAAAAGCCAGTTCTGAATTGCCAAGTGGTGACGGCCATGCAGATGAGAAAAAACACGCCCACCCACTTGGGCTGTAATTTGTCCGAAAGGATTCCCGCCAGCAGGGTGGTGAGGGCGGCCGCCAGGGAGCCGGGCAGCATGATCAGGCCCGCCTGCATGGTGGTAAAGCCTTTCAGCTTTTGCAGGTAAACCGGGAGCATGAGGAACACACCGTAAGCGGCCATGGAGACAAAGGCCATAGCCACCAGCGCCAAGACCACGTTGGGTTGGGTAAACAGGTTGCGCGGTAACAGAGGATCAGGGGCTTTCAGCTCCCACACGATAAATGCTACAAACGTGACAACGAAGACGAGAAACGCCTTCAAAATGAAATCCGAATCTAGCCAGCCTTTTTCCTGACCCTTGGAGATGAAGACGATGAAGCTCATG
>JANXCP010000188.1 GCA_025060245.1 Thermoanaerobaculum sp.
GAGGCGCTCTTGGATCCAGAACCGCAATGGGTGGGGCAGGTCCTGGTCCACGCCCGAAAGCCGCCGAAGCTCATTGAAGTGTGGCCGGTGGAGGAGGCCTTCAGGGCTCGGGCGCCAGGAGCTGTGCTAGGCACGCACGGGCCTGTGCCACGGGTTCGCTGGAGCTATCGTAACCCCCCAGAATGAGGACCTTCCGGTAGCATTTCAGGGCCAAAGCGGGGTTGTTCTCATGCTTCCATGCCAGGTGCCCGCGAATGAGCCACGCGTCAAGGTTTGTGGGGTCTACCGCCAACAGCTCCTCACAGGACCGAACGGCAAAGGCAAACCGCTGCTCCTCCAATGCCCGCTGGAGGTTCTTCATCAAGGTGTTCACCCAAACCTCTTGCCGACGCCTTTTGCCGCCGAGAAAATTCAGCAGGCCTTTCATCACCGTGGCCAACAAGTATAAACCTGTCTTTTCTCGCCGACAAAGTTCGTCGCAGGGGCTGTTCTAGTGGTTGCGTTCCAGGACAAACCAGGGGGCGGCCACCAGGGCAGTCTGCTCAAAACCCGCCGGCAGCTGAGCTGCCAAAAAGGCGGCCCTCTCGCCAAAGCGAACGGCAAACTGCCGCGCCTCGCTGAGGGCGTCCACGGCGTTCAGCCATTCCCGCAGCTGTCGGGGGTGAAGAAGCTGGCCAAACCCACCGCTGTTTGCCACCTCTTCCACCGCGCGGCGCTGTTCCTGGTCAAACTTGGGCAAAGCCAAGATCAGGGGAAGCGTCAGTTTGCCCTCGCGGAGGTCGGAAAACACCGGTTTGCCCAGCATGTCCTCGTTGCCCGTCAGGTCCAAGAGGTCATCCACGATTTGAAAGCATAAGCCCAGGTTGCGCCCGTACTCGCTCAGCACCTGTCTGAAATGGGAAAAATCTGGGGAAAAAAGACTGGGGATAGCGCAGGCAGCGGCGAACAGCTCGGCGGTCTTGCGCCGGGCAATGTCCAGGTACTGGGCCAAGGAGACATCGGTACGGCCCTTGAGGGTGAGCCCCAGGACCTCTCCCTCAATCATCTCCATGGTGGCCCGGGAAAGCAGGCGCATGATCTCCAGGTCGTCCACCTCCAAGGCCAGCTCCATGGAGCGGGTGTAAAGCCAATCGCCCAGGAGAACGGTGAGCTGGTTTCCCCAGCGACTGTTGGCCGAAGCCCGGCCCCGACGGAGGGAAGCGTGGTCAATGATGTCGTCATGGACCAGCGTGGCCGTGTGGATCATCTCCACCAGCGCCGCATAGCGCACGTCTTTATCCCCGCTATAGCCCAACAGGCGCGATACGAGCAGCAGCAACGCAGGCCGCAA
>JANXCP010000189.1 GCA_025060245.1 Thermoanaerobaculum sp.
GGCTCCGGCTGGGCCACAGCGGGAAGACGGATCGTTCCAGGGCGCGGCGCCAGGCGGAGGGGGCCCAGCCGGCGGATGGTCTCGGTGAATTCATTGGCGACTTTCTGAACGCGATCCCCTTCCGAGGCCGAGATCCACTCCAGCCGCAGGCGTTCCTCCTCGATGCCCATCTCCCGCAGGAGCCGCTTCAGCAACAGGTATCGCCGCAGGGCCTTGTAGTTGCCTTCCTGATAATGGCAATCCCCTGGATGGCAGCCCCCGATGAGGACCCCATCGGCGCCGTGGCGGAAGGCGGCCAGGACGAATTGCGGATCCAGCCGTCCGGAGCACATCAGGCGGATGATCCGGACGTTCGGCGCATAGGCCATGCGGGCGGTCCCGGCCAGATCCGCCGCGGTGTAGGTGCACCAGTTGCAGAAGAACGCCACGATGCGCGGCTCGAAACCTTTGTCCCCAGCAACGGGTCGCTCAGACATAGGCCAGCACTCCTTCGATCTCCTGGAAGATCTGGGCGTCCTCGAAGAGATGCTGTCGGGCCGCTCCGGACGGACAGGCGGCCACGCAGGTGCCGCAACCCTTGCACAACGCCTCGTTGATGACGGCGATCATCCGGGCTTCGTCGAACGAGATGGCGTTATACGGGCAGAGGCCGATGCAGGTCTTACAGCCGGAGCACAGCGCTTCCACAATGTAGGCCGTGTTCGGTTCCAGCTCCACGAAACCTTTATCGATCAAAGCGAGGGCTTCCGCCGCCGCCGCCCCGGCCTGGGCCACGCTGTCCGGGATATCCTTGGGACCCTGGCAGGCCCCGGCCAGGAAGATCCCATCGGTGAACGTGGAGACCGGCGCCAGCTTGGGATGGCGCTCCAGGAAGAAGCCCTCCTTACTGCACGAGATGTTGAACATCCGGCGCACCTCATCGGCGTCCGGCTGGGGCTCCAGGCCCACTGCCAGAACCACCATATCCACCGGGATGCGACGCACGGCGCCAACCAGGGTATCCTCCACCCGGATGATCAGCTTCCCCTCCTCATCCGGGGTGATGGCCCAATCCGTGACCTCGGCTACGCGGCCCCGGATGAAGTGCACGCCCTCCTGGAGCAGGCGATCATAGAACTCCTCATAACCTTTGCCAGGAGTCCGCATGTCGATGTAGAAGTTGTAGACC
>JANXCP010000018.1 GCA_025060245.1 Thermoanaerobaculum sp.
TTCACCCGCTGGTTGGTGAGGTCTTCCAGCTTGGCCTTTTGCTCGGGGGATAACCCCAGCTCCTCGGCCACCGCGGGATGCGTCCACCAACGCCCCGCAGGGACATCAAAAGGCGGTCCAGCCGGTTCACCCGCCCCCAGGCGGGCCGAAGCACCTACCAGCAACGCCAATGCACCCAAGACGCTCATACCTGACTCCTTTCCCCGGAGGAAACCTCCGGAACAACGACGGTGACCACCTGGGCATCGGCCAAAGCCGCCAGGGGATCGGATGCCAAGGTCAACTCCACCTCTTCCAACACCGCGTCCACATCCGGGGCGGGTCCACTTCCACCGCCATTCCACAGTGCCATCGCCAGCACTCCCGCCGCCGTGGCCAAGGGCAAGGCCCACCGCCAAAGGTAGGCTGGCCTGGCGCGTACCAAGGCGCGAAGGAGCACCAAACGTCGGCGCAGGAAGTGGGGCTTCCAGTGTCGGGCCTCGCCCTGCAGCTGCTTCCAGGAGGCCAACTCGCTCTTACACAACGAGCAGGCCTCCCAGTGGGAGCGGGTGCTGGCATCCTCCTCCCCCAGCAACACCGCCAAAACTTCCTCGGAAGTCAAATGCTGATCTCTCATGGCCAGGCCTCCCTCACCGCCGCGCGCAGCGCCGCAACGGCCCGATGGAGGTGGGTTTTCACCGTTCCCACGTCTACCCCCATCGCCTCTGCCACCTGTTGCAAGTTCAAATCTGCCAAAAAGCGTAAAGCGAACGCCTCCCTTTGCCGTTCGGGCAACAAGGCCAAGGCCTTTTGCAGGCGTTGCCAGCCTTGACGGGCGCGGAGGGTTCGTTCCGGATCCGGGGAAGGCGAGGGCAAGACCGCCACGGGAAACCCTCCTTCATCGGCCGTCTCATCCAGGTACACCGTCTCGGTTTGGCGGCGTCGGCGCCAGAGATCGCGGCAGTAATTGGCGGCGATGCGGGCTGCCCAGGCGGCCATGCTGCCGTTGCCGCGAAAACCCGTGAGGTTTTCCAGCATCTTCAGCATCACCTCTTGGACCGCCCCTTCCAAGTCCTCCCCAGGGGGCAAGAGGGCCCGGCAGGTGCGCCAAACCACCAGCTCCTGCTGGGCCAGCAGGCTTGCTTGGGCGGCGAGCTCACCGGCCTGGGCACGCGCCAGCAGCTGGCCATCAAACTCTGTTGCCACCCCCACCTCCGGCATCGCCCCCGCCATGCCCTTATAGACGAAAAGGGGAGAGCCCAGGTTGACAATACCCCCCACTGACGTGTATGGGAAGCAAATGCGGAAACTGGAACTGACCACCTCGTGGGGCACCTTACTCATGGTGGGCGGCTCTCGCGCGGGAGAGGGTACGGTCGTGCTTCTGCCGCAACTGCGCCTGAGCCTGGACGCTGGATTTCCTCTGCGGGCTTTCGTGCCCATGGAACATGTGGTGGTCTCCCACGGCCACACCGACCACCTGGCGGGTTTACTTCCCTGGGCCGCCCAGCGCCAACTGCAAAACCTTGGTCCGGCACGAGTTTACAGCCCGCCAGCCCTTGCCCCGGACCTGCAACGCTTGTTGGACCTGGGAGCCGCCATGGAACAGGGCAAACCGTACCCGGTGAAGGTGGAGCCGGTGAGCCCCGGTGAGCAGGTGATCCTCCGTCCGGACATGGTCCTGCGCTTTTTTCCCACCACCCACTGGACACCCACCCTCGGTGTGGGGCTTTTCTGGCGGAAACGGCAACTTAAACCCGAGCTCGCGGGGCTAGGGGGCGAGGAAATTCGCCAGTTGCGCGAGAGCGGCCTAGAGGTGGTGGAAACGGTGGAGGTCCCGCTTTTGGCGTACTTGGCCGACAGCGGGCCCGAGGTGCTCTACCGGGAACACTGGCTGGCCCAAGTTGAAGTCCTGGTGGTGGAGTGCACCTTTCTCCGCCCCCAGGACCGCGAGCGTGCCAAGAGGTTCGGCCACATGCATTTAGACGACCTGCGCCAGTTCCTTCCCCATTCCCACAACCGCCACTGGGTTCTCATGCACCTCTCTCGCCGTCATCGCTTGGGCCCGGCCACGAAGACCATCCGCCAGGTCCTTGCCCGAGAGGGAGGACCCCACCTCCACCTCCTCAACGTAGAATGGCCCTAGGCTAGCACCGCTTGCACTTGGAACGGCGCCCCGCAGGCGACCAGGCACACTCCTTCCCGCGCGACGGTGCGGTGCACCAAGCCCAATGCCCACGCCTCGCCCTGTTCGTCCACCGCCCAGGAGGTGAGCCGTCCCTTCTTGCTCCCCGGCCCTTCCGCTTCCAGTTCCACCGGCAAGGGTTTTCCCGCCAGGCAGGCGGTCTGGCTGCCGCGCAAACGCACCAACAGCCGATTCACGTGTCCGTAAGTGGCCAGCCGCGCCATGGTCTCTTGCCCCGGGTAGCACCCCTTGCGCAGGGAGACCCAAGGCTCACCCAGACCTGCCTCACCCGGCAAGACATCGGGGGTGAGTTCCTTCCCCCAGGCGGGAAAGCCCGCGGCGATACGGGCCAGCTCCAACTGCGCCAAGCTTACCGAGGGAAGACCAGGTGCCTCCTGACCCACGACCAGTACCCCCGGCAGGCCCAACAGGGTCGCAAAAAAATACCTCGCTGGGCCTTGGCGAAGACACCGCCAGGGCTGCGCGGCGGGCAAGGGCAAGCCGGGGCTTGTTTCCCCCAGCCACAGGAACCGCGGCTCATCTTTGGTCCGCACTTGCACTTTGGAAAATTGCAGGTAATGGTTCAGCGACTGGGAAAGGGTCTCACCAAAGCCTTGCGGGACCAGAAGCCACAGCTCCTCTCCCAGCCTCGCCACGGCCATCATCCCGCGAAATTGACCCTTGGGGTGCAAAAGCAGGCCGGGGCGCATCTCCCCGTCCGCAAGCCCGGTGAGGTCACTGGCCAGGACCTTGTTGAGCGCCTTCCACGGCTCTGAGCCTAAGACCTCCAGGATCTCGGGGACCACAGGGGACAAACCTACCGGCGTACTCATGAACGTCCTCCACCGTGCTGGATCAACACGGGGAATCGCAGTTCGCTTCCCGGCCCCACCAGCTGCCCTGGTAGTTCGTCTTGAAAACCGTCAGCGAGTTGGGCAAGCTCACCGGCATGGGCACAAGGCCCACACCCGCTCGGTTCCTGGCGGCCCTGGCTCGGGTGGGCGTCACCTCCTACGGCGGCCCAGCCATCGTGGCCCAACTGCGCGAGGAACTGGTGGTGCGGCGGAGGTGGTGCAGCGAAGAGGAGTTTGCCGAGTCGTTGGCCTTCGCCCAACTGGTGCCTGGGCCAGTGGTGCCCGCCACAGCCGCCCATGCCGCCCAGCGCCTCTTTGGCCCAGGAATGGTGTTTCCCGCGGTGCTGGCCTACGCCGCCCCTGCCTTTTTCCTCATGTTAGGGCTTTCCGTAGCCTACTTTCGCTGGGGCAGTTTGCCCGCGGTGCACAGCGCCTTCCGCGCTCTGGGGCCAGTGATTGTGGCCATCATCGCCTCATCGCTCCTATCCCTGGCGCAACCCGCCCTGCGGGATACGCGGGGCGTGGCGTTAGCCGCCGTCCTGGCCCCGTTTTTTTTCTTGCCCATCAACCCCGTGCTGGTGGTCCTGGCAGGGGCAGCTTTGGGCATTCTGGTGATGCCCCACCAAGACCACCATCCGGACGCAATCCCCACGCCGCAGCAAAGGCGAAGAGAAGGCCTGTTCTGGGGATTTGCCGTAGGATGCGCCTTGGTCAGCGGACTCGCCTTGGCATCCTGGTACCACCCCGCGCTGGCCCGCCTTGGGGTGGAGGTGGCTCAAGTGGCCCTGTTGGCCTTCGGCGGTGGCTACACCGCCGTAGCCCTTATGTTTCACGCCTTTGTGGTTTCCCAGCCCCCCATTCTCTCGCCAAAGGAGTTCGTGGACGGGCTGGCCTTGGGTCAGCTCACCCCGGGTCCGGTGGTGATTACCAGCACCTTTGTTGGGTACAAGGTAGCTGGATTGGCCGGTGCCATGCTGGCCACCCTTTACACCTTTTTTCCCCCCGCTTGCCTGGTGGCGACGCTGGCACCCCATTTTGCTCGCCTTCGCCAAGCACAAGTGTTCCGCAAGGCGGTGCGGGGGGTCCTGGCAGCCTTTGTAGCCCTTCTGGTCCGGGTATTGGCGCAGATGGCACAAGCCGCGTTGGTCCCCATCTGGGCAGCGCCCCTGGCGGTGGGGGCCCTGGTCCTGCTGCGCCTCAAGGTACCGGTCCTGGCCTTGGTGGCGGCCACGGTGGTCTTAAGCTTGGCCCTCATGCCCTAGGCAGCACTTCGCCCCCAGCGGCTCACCCTCCCCTTGGGGGCCCGCCCAAGAACACGCGGGGCGGGCCGTAGCCCGCCCGCCGGAATTCCCTGCCCAGCGACTCGCTAGAACTGCTCCAGGTATTGGTCCCGCTCCCACTGATGCACCACGGATATGTACTGCTTCCACTCCTCCCGTTTGTTGCGCAGGAAGTTGGCCACGATGTGCTCACCCAAGGCTTGGCAGATGACCTGGTCCCGGGCTAAGTGGTCCAACGCCTCGGCCAGATTGGCAGGGAGCTGTTTGATCTTGAGCCGTCGCTTTTCCCGCTCGGACATCTCAAAGATGTTGCGGTTCACCGGTTCACCGCAGTCCAACCCGCGGGCGACCCCGTCCAGACCAGCCGCCAGCATCACCGTAAGGGCCAGGTACGGGTTGCAGGAGGGGTCGGGGACGCGCACCTCGCACCGCGTTCCGATGCCACGTCGGGCGGGAACACGCACCAGGGGTGAACGGTTCTTTTCTGACCACGCCACGTTCACCGGCGCCTCATACCCCGGCACCAAGCGCTTGTAGGAGTTCACCAAGGGGTTGGTGATGGCGCAGAAGGCACGCACGTGATCCAAAATGCCCGCGATGTAGCCCCGTGCCACCGCCGACAGCTGGTACGGGCCTTGGGGATCGTAGAACACGTTTTGCCCGGAAAGGTCAAAGAGGCTCTGGTGGGTGTGCATCCCCGACCCGTTCACCCCGTACAGCGGTTTGGGCATGAAGGTGGCGTGTAAGCCGTGGTCCTTGGCCACCTTTTTCACCACGAACTTGAAGTCCACCACGTTATCCGCCGTTTTCAGTGCCTCGGCGTAGCGAAAGTCAATCTCATGCTGCCCTGGGGCCACCTCGTGGTGTGCCGCCTCGATTTCAAATCCCATTTGCTCCAGGACCGTGACCATATCCCGCCGGGCCTCCTCACCCAAATCCATGGGGGTGAGGTCAAAGTAGGCGCCCACATCGTGGGTTTGGTGGTTAGGACGGCCGTCGGGATCGCGGTGAAAGAGGAAAAACTCCGCCTCCACGCCCGCCATCATGACAAAACCTCGCTCCCTGGCCAGGCCGGTCATGCGCTTGAGGGCTTGCCTCGGACAACCGGCAAAAGGGGTTCCATCCGGGTTGTAAATGTCGCACATGAGGCGGGCCACCTTCCCGTGAGGACTTGGCCAGGGGTACACGCAAAAAGTGCCCAGATCGGGTTTGAGCAGCATGTCCGACTCCTCAATGCGGGTGAAACCCTCGATGGACGAGCCGTCAAACATGATCTCCCCGTCCAGGGCTTTGGAAAACTGGCTTTCCGGAACCTCAACATTCTTGATCACGCCATCAATGTCGGTAAAGACCAGGCGGAGAAAGTGCACGTCCTCCGCCTGGCAACGCTCCAAAACCTCTTTCTTGTCCAAGTGCGCCTCCTTTCCGGTGCAATCACGCAGATTTTAGGCCATCATAACCCATTGTCAAGGCCTTTTCTTGCCAAATGAACAGCCGCAGTGTGACATTTGGCCATTTTTCGTTTTCACGCCGGTGATCGGCTTGGAGCGGGCCAGCTTGTACCCCATGGAACTGCCCGCTAAGCTTGGCACCAGAAAGGAGGGGGACCGTGGAGCCCAGCAAGAAAAGCTTGCCGGAAAATGCCTATCGCCCGTTAAAGCCGGGGGAAACCTATCAACCCATCGTTCCGGCGGCAGCGCAGGTACCCGAGTTCACTAGCCGTTCCGTGGTGTTCGGCATCCTGATGGCGGTGCTCTTTTCTGCCGCCGCTGCCTTTTTGGGCCTTAAGGCGGGTCAGGTCTTTGAAGCGGCAATCCCCATCGCCATCATCGCCGTGGGGTTCGGCTTGGTATTTCGGCGCAAGTCCACGATTTTGGAAAACGTCATCGTGCAATCCATTGGCGCCGCTTCGGGGCTCGTGGTGGCGGGTTCCATCTTTACCCTGCCAGCCCTCTTCATCCTGGGTCTGCCGGTGGACCTGTTCAAGCTCTTCGTCGTGGCCCTCTTAGGTGGAGCCTTGGGTATTCTCTTCCTCATCCCGTTTCGCCGCTACTTCGTCCGCGAAATGCACGGGGAGTTCCCCTTCCCCGAAGCCACCGCCACCACCGAGGTTCTGGTAGCTGGCGAAGCAGGGGGAAAACAGGCAAAAGTCTTGGGCATTGCGGCGGCCATTGGTGGCCTGTTTGACTTCATCATCATTCATCTGGAGGGGTGGGCTGAGGTTTTCACCTCCCGCGCCCTGCCGGTGCTTGCCAGCGTGGCCGACAAGGCAAAGCTGGTGTTTCGTTTCAACGTCTTGGCCTCCATTTTGGGCCTAGGATACATCATCGGGTTAAAGTACGCCCTGATCATCTGTGCCGGCTCTTTTGTTTCCTGGTTCCTCCTCGTGCCCCTCATTGCCCATTTTGGTGCCCACCTGCCGGTGTCGTTGCCGCCGGTAACCGACGGGACCCTCATTGGCGCCATGTCCGCCGAGGCGGTGTTCCGCAGTTACGTACGGCACATCGGCATCGGCGCCATCGCCGCCGCCGGCATCATGGGGATCCTCCGCTCCTGGCGTGTGGTGGTTCGGGCATTCGCCATGGGGTTTAGCGAGCTAACCGGCAAAAAGGCCACAGCAACCGCCGAGCGCACCGACCGCGACCTGCCCATGCGCTGGGTCGTGGTGGGATTGGCAGTGGCCGCTGTGGTGATCTGGGTGTTTTTCCGCTTTTCGGTCCTCGCCCATGACCCTGGTGCCGGCAAGGTGGCCCTCATTGCCTTGGCCATTGTGCTGGTGATTTCCTTCCTCTTCACCACCGTGGCGGCTCGGGCCATTGCCACGGTGGGTACCAACCCGGTTTCCGGCATGACCCTTATGACCCTCATCCTCACGTCGGTACTGCTAGTGGAAGCGGGGCTGTCGGGTCCGGCAGGGATGCTGGCAGCCCTGCTGGTGGGCGGCGTGGTGTGCACAGCCCTCGCCATGGCAGGGGGGCTCATCACGGACTTGAAGATTGGTTACTGGATTGGTGCCACCCCGGTGGTCCAGCAAAAGGCCAAGTTCCTCGGCACCATCTTTGCTGCGGCCACAGTGGGGGCGGTAATCCTCTTATTGCACCAGGCCTACGGTTTTGTGCCCTCGCCCGAGCACCCTGCAGATAAGGTGCTGGCGGCTCCCCAGGCCAACGCCATGGCAGCGGTGATCAAGACCCTCATGTCCCGGGAAGAGGTGCCCTGGCTGCTGTATATCGTGGGCGTGCTGGTGGCGATCAGCATGCAGATGATCGGCGTGCCTTCCCTTGCCTTTGCCCTGGGCATGTACATCCCCCTGGAGCTCAACGTGCCCCTGGTGGTGGGGGGACTCATTGCCCATTGGGTGAAGGGGTCAGCCAAGGGGAATGAGAGCCTGGCGCAGGCCCGTGCCACCCGTGGCACCCTCATCGCCTCCGGTTTTATTGCCGGCGGGGCTTTGCTGGGAGTGGTGGCAGCCTTCTTGAAGATCATCACCCTTTGGACCGGGGTTGGAACCGGCATTGGCGCACTCCACTTGATCCCCAAAGGAATCGGCGCTGTTTTCGGTGCATCACCCGAGCACGTCGCAGAGATCTTGGGACTCCTGGCTTACTTGGGCCTGTGCTTCTACATGTACTGGGACGCCAAGAGAGCCCGTGGGGATGCGTAAGCCCAGCGCTGGGCTTCGGAACGCCGCTTAAGGGGCAGGGAACAGTGGAACGGGGGGTCCGAGGGCTGGGGTTGGCGCCCCCCGCCTTGGCACTTGACCTGGCGGGGAGCAAACCTCGGCACACCCGCTCCCAAAAGAAAAATTTTCAACCCTTAGCCTTCCGGGGCATAGTTGCTCGGCTTGCTGTGGAAAGAGCAACGCCGCGGGCCAACCTCTTGGCGCAGCGTCAGTGCCTTCCGGCAGCTGCACCGCAGGAGATGCCCCAAGGATCCGGGTGCGTGTGCCTGGGTTGCGACCCCTCTTAGCTCGCGGGCGGCGGGGAAGCCTGAGGTGTTGCGGGGACCGGCGTGGCGGGCGGAGAAGGCACGGGGCTCACCTGCTGCCAAGTGAGGGAGAACACAACTTGTTTGGGTGGTTCCGGGGCGGCCAAGGTCACCGCCACGGTGAACGGCTGCCCTGGTGCCACCGGTCCCGGAAAGGTGGCCGAGCCAGTCGCTACGGTTTGCCCTTCGGCCACCGAACGCACCGCCACCACCACATTTTGCACTGCCACCTTCCCTTGGTTCAGCAAGCTGGCGGTAATCTCCCATTTCCCCTCACCCGCCTCCCGACCCGACCACCCCAGCACCACCACCCCCTCCTCCCGCCCGGTATGCTCGGCAGCTTGCTTCTCTCCATCTGCACCTGTGGTTTCCAGCGTGGGCGCCACCTTTTGTACGTCAGCGTCGGAGAGGCTGGCCGCCGGCGCACCGGGCTTGGCGATGGCTTTGGCAAAGGGACTCCGCGGGGATTCTGCCTTCGGGACTTCCGTGGGCGGGGTAAGTTGGGCGTTGGCCTGAGCAGTGGCCTCCAAGTCCACCGCTGATAACGGGTAACTGGCCTTTTTTCCGTCCGCGAAGACCACCAGCAGGTAGTTGCCCCTGCGTTCAAAGGAGCTTACCTCCAGCTTTTTCCCCCCTTTGAAGACCACCACCGCAGCCCAAGCCTGCGTGCCCACAGCCAACAACGCCACCGCCCATAGCAACCGCCGCATGGAGCACCTCCTTGACCTCCGGTTGATTTTACCCCCGCCAGCAAGCGATAAAGCAAAAACCCCGGGGCTACCCCCGGGGCTTTACCGGGTCCGGACAAAAAGCGCTACTCCAACACCACCAAGGTCACCCGACGGTTCTTGGCCCGTCCCTCGGCGGTCTTATTGTCCGCCACTGGCTTGTACTCACCATAGGAGATGGCAGTCATGCGGTGGAGCGGCAGCCCGTGCTGCATGTTCAAGTACCGAACCACCGCGTCGGCCCGGGCTTGGCCCAACTCCAGGTTGTACTTTTCCGAGCCGATGGAATCGGTGTGCCCCTGCACCTCAATGAAAACGTTCTTGTTTTCCGCCTTCACCTTCTGCGCAAAGGCATCCAAGGCGGCCTTGGCCTCGGCGGACAGGTCACTCCGGTTGAAGCCAAAGCGCACGATGTCGTCCGACAGCGTCACCTCAAAGAGGAACTTGCCCTTGGCCAGCTTACCCGCCTCCTGAGCACGCGCCAGAGCCTCCTTGGCGGTATCGGAGAGCTGCGCAATCTTGGCGTTCTGTTCCGCATCTGACTTCTTGAGGTTCGCCACATCCATCTGCGTGGCTTCCACCTGCTTTTGCACCTCGGCAATCTTGGCCTCCGTGACCTTCTGCGCCTGAGCCACCTGCTCCTGAACGTACTCCTTGGTTGCGCATCCGGTGGTGAACAAGGCCACACCTACAACCAGAGCCATTACAACCAACGCTTTCCTCATCTTCGCCCCTCCTTTTCAGGCAGTCTGCCGTCCGCTCGACCGCACCAATTCAACATTCTTGTGGAGTATAGCACAAAATCCCCGCGGCCCTGTCAAGCCCATTAGGGCAACGTGCCCCGGTAGCCTTCCCGCGTCACCACAGAATAAGGGCCCTTTACCTTGACGGTAATTTTCCGCCACTTCACCTCGCCTACCCCGGAAGGGGTAAAGGCGATGATATAGCGCTGGGAAAGCTCCCGTCGCAGCTCGGCAGCGCGAGCCCGCAGCTCCTCCAGCTTCCCCACCCGCAGGTAGCGGCCCCCCGTGGCGTGGGCAAAGCGGATGAGGATCTGCTCGTAAGAGATGCCCCCTTCGGGTGGTCCGGGAGGCGGTTCAATCCCAAACACGTACAGAGGGTCCTGGAGGTTTTCTAAGACCATGAGGGCACCCTCAGCCGTAAGCTGGGAAGCGGTATCCACGCCATCGGTAAACAACAAGGCGGCGCGACGTAAGGCTCGAGCCCCGTCAAAAAATCGCGGCGCCACCGAAAGCACATCGTACAAAGCCGTCGTGCCGAAACCCGTAAGCCGCTCCAACAGGGGGGGCAGGGCCGCGGGATCGGCGCCTAAGCGCAGCCGACGATGCACTTCACCTGCCCCAAAGGTGATCAGGCTCACCTCATCCCCCGGTTTGAGGGCAGCCAGGAACTCCCCGATGGCCGCCCTTACCTGGTTGAGGCGACGGCCGTACATGGAACCAGAGGTATCCACCACGAAGACGTAGGCAATGGAAAGACCACCCTCCCGCCAAAAGGAGGCGATGGGGAACTCCATCCCGTCCACAAAGAAGCGGAAGGCCTCCCGTTCCAAATGGGCCACCAGGCGACCCTTCTGATCCCTGACGGTAACTGGCACCAGAATGGTGGTCACCTCGGTTTGATCGCGGAACGTTTGCGGCTGTTGCGCCCACAGCAACCCCGAGGGTGCCAGAGGGAGCGCCAACAGTGGGGTAAGGAAGCTCCTCAGAAGACGAAGGAAAGACCTAGTGAAACCTCGGTAAAGGTGATCCATTCGTCGCGACGATCGCACTCATCCCACCAGTCGCAGTCGTGGTGGTCCTCACCTACGCGAACCGAGTGCCCGCGCCAGTCAAAGCGGAGGGCAAGTTCCGGCGTGAAAAACACTTTGAAGCCCCCGCCGAAATTGGCAGCAAAGCGCGTATCTGCCGAGGCGTCACGGAAGTTGGGGTCCAAGTGCATGGCCCCAACCCCTCCCGCCAGGAAAGGCACCACGCGCCTGTGGCCAAAACTGCCCTCCACCCCCACCTCAAAGGTGGTGAGGTCAATATCGCCAATCTTGGATCGACCGCCAAAGAGATCCCGCCGGCCGGTGACCAAATCAGCTTCCTCCCGAAAGAGGGCGAAGTCTAGGGCCCAGTTGGGGGCAAACCGATATCCCAAACGCAAGCCGTAAGCGGGCGCATCATCCACGGTCACGTCAAAGTTGAAGGTGCGGGTGACACCGCGGGCAATGGTGTCTCCCAACCAAAAGCCCACGGTAGGTGTGAGCTCCACGCTACCCACGTTTTGCCCACTCACCACCCAGGGTACCAGCAACAAAAACAATGCCACGGCGCCTCTTCTCATTTTTTCCCTCCCTGGCTTCGTTTCTCCGCCAAGAGCTCGGTGGCCAGTTCCTTCAGGTCCCGCATCCCCTCCTGGGAGTAGCCGGGGTAAGCACGTACCGCCTTGCCCTCCTTGTCCAACACCAAGGTAAAAGGGATCGTCCCGATGCCCAGCGACCTCTCCGTCACCGGGTCAATGAAGTACACCGGCAACGAAAGCCGCATGCGCTGGATAAAGCTGGGCACGGCTGCGCGGTAATGGTCCACGCTGATGGCAAGGACCATGAGCCCCTTACCCCCCAGCTCGTTGTACAGCTTCTGCAGCTCCGGTAACTCCATGCGACAGGGACCACACCAGGTGGCCCAAAAGTTCAGCACCACCACGGCCCCCTTCAGGTCGGAGAGCTTGAGGGGGTTGCCCTGCAGGTCGTAAAGCTCCAGATCGGGAAAGTCAACCCTCGTTGCGGGTTCTCCAGCCTTCGCCACGAGGGCAAGACCAAAGGCCAAAGCCAGCAACAGCAACACCGAAATTTTTCTCATCGCCAAATGGTAACACAACAACAGGCTACCTTTTTAAGTCACGAGCCACCAAGTACAGGCCTAACACCATGAGCACCACCGGCCAATAGGTGCGCATCGCCACCACCACCGGCGGGTGGAACAGTTCCCTCACCCGGGGAAGAAACGCCACACCGCCCAATACCAAAGCTACCACCAGGGCCCACCACTGTACCCCAAGACCCAAAACCAGGGCCAAGAGGAACAGCAGAACCAAGCCGCCCCCTAAACCCACCAGGTTCCACTGCCAGACCCCCAGGGGCTCAACCCCTAAGTCACCCAGGAGCATGCCCGATCCAAGGCCCAAGAGCACGCAACCTGGCACGAGGGACGGAAAGCTCCCCGTCGCCACCCCGTACAAGCTGAAGGCGGCTCCCAGGGCCAAGAGGAAGGCCGGGCCTGTTCCAACCAGGTGCATTCGCGCCAACAGCAAGGCCATGCCAATACCCAACAGCAACAAACCGAGAAAGAGCCGATGCCCTCCCCTTTTCGCCATGGTTTCCTCCGTTCCGAAATCTTACAGGAACCCCAGGCAAGCGCCGCCATCCACCGCCAGCGCCACCCCATTGATGAACCCCGCCTGGCGCGAGGCCAAAAACACCGCCGCGGCCGCTAGCTCTTCGGGTTTACCTAAGCGTCCCACAGGGGTTTTGGAAAGCCAACGGCGGACGATTTCTTCCTCAGAGACCCCTTCGCGGGATGCCAGGGTCGTGGCCAGGGTGTTGAGGCGCTCCGTGGCCGTGTATCCGGGACAAAGGGCGTTAAAGGTGACGCCCGAGGAAGCTTCTTCCCGCGCCAAGGTTTTCAGATATCCCCAAACGGCTGCACGCAAGGAGGAGGAAAGGACCAGCCCCTGTTCCGGTTGGCGAACCGCCACCGAGGTGATGGCGATGACTCTTCCCCAACCCGCCGCTTTCATGGCGGGCAGCGCCGCCTGGACCAGCTCCACCACCGGCCGCAGGAGGAGCTGGTGCGCTTGGGCGAAGCTTTCGGGTGTTGCCGCCACCGCGGGCATGGCCGGCGGTCCGCCCCCGTTGGCCACCACCACCAGGGGGGGCCCAAAGTGCGCCGAGGCTTCTTGATAGGCGCGTGCAGCACCCCCCGGTTCGGCCAAATCCTGCGCCACAGCCCACACGCGTTGGGGCGCCTCTCGCTCCAGAGTTTCCCATGCCTGACGCAGCTTGTCCCCACCCCGGGCCACCACGGTGACCTGCGCCCCTTCCTGGAGGAAGGCGCGTGCGCACGCAAACCCAATGCCGCTGGAAGCTCCCCCCACCAGCACCGAAACTC
This sequence comes from Thermoanaerobaculum sp., assembly GCA_025060245.1. GTDB lineage: Bacteria > Acidobacteriota > Thermoanaerobaculia > Thermoanaerobaculales > Thermoanaerobaculaceae > Thermoanaerobaculum. The sequence continues at coordinate 13,189 of JANXCP010000018.1, forward strand.
CCCCAAGGCCCAAATCCATAGGCAGCTCCTCCCGCATGCAGGGGAACAGCTGTCAGAGGGGTCACGGTAGACACCGTGATCGGTCTCACCCCCTCCAACGCCCCCGCTGTCGTATCATACGGGGGGGAACTGGTGCCATGCTCCAACGGATGATGCTGGTCACAATCCTTTGTTTGGCCACGGTGACCGTGGCAGCGCCCCCGCAGGGTGGGGAAGCTTGGGACAAAATCAGCCCAGCCCTATGGGCAGAAGCGGCAAAAGCTGCCCAGGGCCTGGTGGAGGTAATCGTCACCCTTCACCTGCCCGCCTCCTTGGCCGAGGAATCTGGCCCCTTCGCCCGCCCTCGCCTGATGGCCATCGATGCGGCTTCCCAGGAAGTGGCTAGGGAGGTGCAGGCCCTGGGAGGAAGGGTATTGGAACGGTACACCTACATCCCCGCTTTGGCAGCGGTGCTGCCCGCCACCGCGTTGGTCAATCTCGCCTCTCATCCGCAAGTACAACATCTCGGGCACAACTTTCAGGTGCAGGCTTTTGACGCCGAGGGAGAGGCGCTCATGCAGGTGCCGCAGGTGCGGCAGTTGGGCTGGACCGGGCGTAACGTGGGGATCGCCATCCTGGATACGGGAGTGAACTATAACCACCCGGAACTGTCGCCCGGAGGAAACACCCCATCGGCTAAGACCATTAGACTCTGGGACGCCGTCAACAACGATCCCGACCCCATGGACGACGCCGGCCACGGCACCTCCGTTGCCAGCGTTGCCGCCGGAAAGACCTTGGGGGTGGCTCGCGAGGCGTGGGTGGTCGCGGTGAAGGTCTTGGATGCCAACGGTTCAGGGAGGAGCAGGCAAATCATCTCGGGAATAAACAAAATCCTGGAGAGCATCAACAACGGGAATCCATTCAACATCAAAGTGGCCAACTTGTCCCTGGGTGGGTACGACAGTAACTCGTGGCCGCCTGGGCAGGGCACTTGCGACTCCTTGGATCCCGCCACCTTTGGCGCTTTTGAATCCCTGCGGCAAGCGGGGGTGTTGGTGGTAGTGGCGGCGGGTAACGGCGGCTGCACCAACGGTGTGGCCTGGCCCGCGTGCCTTTCCAACGCCTTGGCCGTGGGGGCTACCTACGACGATACCTTTTTTACCATTGGTTTTGGCAAAGGCCAGTGCACGCCTTCCGGCTGCGTTGATTCAATGGTGAACGCCGATGATGTGACCTGTTACTCCGACTCAGGGGAGAAGCTGGATGTGTGGGCCCCCGGAAGCGAAACCCTCGCCGCCCGCGGCTCCGCAGGGCAAGGGGCTTTCCACGGCACCTCCGCGGCCGCTCCTTACGTGGCCGGGGTGGCGGGCTTGCTCTCGCAAGCGGTCCCGCAGCGCACTTCCGAGGCGCTCTATGCCGCCCTGCGCAATACCGGCAAGCCCGTCACCGATCGCCGCAACAACATCACCCGCAACCGCGTGGACGCCGTGCAGGCGCTCCAGGCCCTGCAGGGCGGTGGCAGCAGCAGTACCAGCTTTGCCTACTACGTCACCGGCATTGCCCGTTGGCCGGGGTTCCCCCCCGCCTTTTGGTACTCCGACCTGGCCATGCTCAACCCCTCCACTTCCGTGGCCAATGTGAAGCTCTCCTTCCTCTCCTCCTCCCAATCCCTGACCCCAGTGGAGTTCCAGTTACAGGGAAAGGCTCAGGCTGCCTGGCGCGACGTCCTCGCCACTGCCTTCAATTTCACCGGGCAAGCCGTTGGGGCGATCCTGGTGGAGAGCTCGCAGAAGCTGCGGGTGCTGGCCCGCACCTACTCGCAGGTGCAGGTAAAACAGCAGGACGACTCCCTGGCCTGGGGGACCATGGGACAGTTCATTGAAGGGCAAGAGGTCTCCCAAGCCTTGACCAGCGGCAAGGTGGGGTACCTGGTGAACCTGCGCTCCGACCCACCGTTCCGTACCAACGTGGAGTTCGTCAACCTGGGTGAGGGAACGGTGCAAGTGGAGGTGCGCTTTTTGGCCAACAACGGGACGAGTATTGCCCTGCTCACCCTAGACGTACCAAGCCAACGCCGCGTGCAGGTGGGGAGAGCCCTTCCCGATGGCCACCAGGCGGCGTATGCCGAGGTGCGCGTGCTCACAGCGGGCGGAAAAGTGATAGGGATTGCCTCGGTGGTGGACGGCAATTCCACCGATCCCACCACCATCCCCCTGTGGATCCCTTAGGGCCCTGGAGTGGGGTGGAGGAATAGCTGGGCGAAGTTCTCGTCCGTTTGCGCCTCCAGCTCCTCCAGCGTCATCTGCCGCTCGCGGGCCACCGCCTCTGCCACTAACCGCACCCAGGCTGGGTGATTGGTTTTGCCCCGATGGGGTACGGGGGCTAGGTACGGTGCGTCCGTTTCCACCAACAGCATGGTGGCCTCAGCCTCCCGCGCCGCCTCGCGCACGTTGTTCGCCTTGGGAAAGGTGATCATCCCGGAAATTCCTACGAAAAGACCGAATTGCTGCACCGCTCTCACCCCCGCTGTCCCTTCGGTAAAGGAATGGGCCACGCCCCGCAGGGGCTGGCGCGAGCCCAAGGTGGCAAGGAAATCCGGCCAGGCCTGCCGCTGGTGCAGCACCACAGGCAACCCCCACGCCTGCGCCAAATCCAGCTGCCAGGAGAAGGCTTTAAGCTGGTCCTCCTTGGGAGAGTGGCAGTAGAAGAAGTCGAGGCCAATTTCCCCCACCGCCACCACCTGGGGCCAACTCAGCAAGCGTTCGAGCCTCTTCTTCCACCCCGAGTCCAGTTGGCTGGCCTGATGGGGGTGAAACCCTAAGGCCACGAAAACCCCCTCCCCCAACTCCTGTGGGAGGTGCGCCACCTCCTCCAGGTCCTCTGCGCCGGTGGCCGGGACCAGCAGCCGCGTGACACCTGCTTCCTGGGCCTGACGGAGCACTGCCTTGCGTTCCTTGGCATCAAACATCGTCAGGTGCACATGAGAATCGGTCATCAACCCTCCACCGCAAGGATACCGCTTGCAGGTTCGTTGCCCCTCTGCCACCATGGGTCCATGGGTGAACGCATGGCAATAGCCGTGGTGGGCGTAGGGCATTTGGGCAAGCACCACCTCCGTTTGGCGGCGACGCTGCCGTTTTGGCACTGTGTGGGGGCTTACGACACCGACCGGGCCAAACTGGAAACCCTTTGCGGCGAGTACGGCGTGCCACCGCTCAAGAGCCTGGCGCAGGCGGTGGAGCTGTGCCAGGTGGCGGTGGTGGCCACACCCACCACCACCCACCGCCAGGTGGCGGGAGCCTTTCTTGAGGCGGGGCGCCACGTCCTGGTGGAGAAGCCCCTGGCCAGCGATGAGGGTGAGGGCCAAGAGCTGGTAGAACTTGCCAGGGCTCGGCGGGCGGTGTTGGGTGTGGGGCACGTGGAGTACTTCAACCCGGCCGTGCAGGCCCTCCTGGCCCGGCGGCCGCAACCCAAATACCTGGAAGCCCAGCGCCTGTCCCCGTTCAGCAAACGCTCACTGGATGTGGACGTGGTGCTGGACCTGATGATCCACGACCTGCAAATCCTCCAGGCCCTCAACCCCGGGGCTGCGGTGGCGGAGATTCGCGCGGTGGGCGTACCTGTTCTATCAGCCAAGATTGACCTGGCCAACGTCCGCCTGGCCTTGACCAACGGCTGTGTGGCTTGTCTCACCGCCAGCCGCGTTTCTTCCGACCGGGTACGCAAGCTGCGGGTGTTTGAATCACGGGCCTACTACTCGCTGGATTACAGTGAGCAATCCATCCACGCCTTCCGCTTGGATCTGGACCGGGGTGAGCCGTGCATCGTGCCCATGCCGGTGGAGGTAGCCCCAGGGGAGCCCCTGGCGCGGGAACACGAGGCGTTGGCCAACCGGATCCGCGGCCACGGGGGACCCTTCGTGGATGGGGAAGCGGGGCTGGCCGCGCTGGCGGCCGCCCGGAACATCGTGGCCGCCCTAACGTGCCCTTGACATTTGGCGGTGGGCGCACCACATTGAAAGGTGCCAATTGGCCGCGGGCGTTCTTCGGGTCTTGCAACCGCGCTAAAGCCTGCGAAGACCCGGGCGGTAGTCCGCCAAGCCGAAACCCCGAAACTTTCGGGGTTTCGCTGTTTTACCGAGCAAAGATCCGCAATGAAATGGCGGTTGGGATGGCGCTAAGCCCGCACCCCGGCAAAGGGTGCCGGCCAACCGAGTCCCACCTGAAACCGGTCTCGCCTGTTCCTAGGCCAAAGCCTGCCGAACCATCTCCTCAATCACCCCGCCATCCAGTTCCTGCAGCTCATAGGTCACCTCGGCAATGGGCTTGTTTACCTTTAAGATTCGCGTCAGGTCTATGGGCGTACCCTCCACCACCACATCACAGGGGGTGGCGTTGATGGTGGCCTCCAGGTCGGCAATTTGTTCATCCGAGTAGCCCATGGCGGGCAAGATGGTCCCGGCGTTGGGGTACTTCCGGTAGGTTTCGGCAATGGTCCCCACCGCGTAAGGGCGCGGATCGACGATTTCGGCAGCGCCATGCTGTTTGGCGGCAAACCAACCGGCGCCGTAACTCATCCCGCCGTGGGTGAGGGTGGGACCGTCTTCCACCACCAACACCCGTTTGCCCTGAATCAGCTCTGGGCGATCCACAGAAATCACCGAGGCACATTTGACCACCCGCGCTTTGGGGTTGTATTTCCGGCAGTTCTCGTACACCTCCTGCACCTTAACTGGGTCGGCGGTTTGCACCTTGTTGATGATCAGCAGATCGGCCATAAGGAAATTGGTTTCCCCGGGGTAGTAGGTGAGCTCGTGGCCGGCGCGGTGGGGGTCCACCAGGGTGATGTGTAGGTTGGGGCGGAAAAAGGGCGTGTCGTTGTTACCCCCGTCCCACAGGATCACATCCGCTTCCTTTTCCGCCTCGCGCAGGATCACTTCGTAGTCCACCCCCGCGTAGACCACGAAACCGTTGTCGATGTGGGGTTCGTACTCTTCCCGCTCTTCAATGGTGCAGTCATGGCGGTCCAAGTCTTCATAGGTTTCAAAGCGCTGGCACACCTGCTGGGCCAGGTCACCGTAGGGCATGGGATGGCGCACCGCCACGACCCTCTTCCCCAACTGTTTGAGGATGCGGGACACATAGCGGGTGGTCTGAGACTTCCCCACACCGGTACGAACCGCGGTGATGGCAATGACCGGTTTGGTCGAGACCAACATGGTGTCCCTCGCGGAGCAAAGGCCAAAATGCGCTCCCCAAGCCACCACGTGGGAACCCTTGTCCATCACGTACTCGTGCGACACGTCCGAATAGGAGAACCACACCTCGTCCACATCGTGCTGCTTGATGAGCCGCTCCAATTCCTCCTCAGGGAAGATGGGAATACCCTGAGGATAAAGCGGACCAGCCAAAATTGGTGGGTACAAGCGCCCTTCAATGTTGGGAATTTGCGCGGCGGTAAAGGCCACCACTTCCACCTCCGGGTTGTGGCGGAAAAGGCAGTTAAAGTTGTGAAAATCTCTCCCTGCTGCACCCATGATGATTGCCTTACGTTTCGCCATGCCTTCCTCCCAGCGGCACGGTCCTTGCAAAACCGTGCTGGTTTACTCCCACTCAATGGTGGCCGGCGGCTTGGAAGTAATGTCGTACACCACCCGGTTGATGCCCCGCACCTCGTTGACAATGCGCCGGGCCACCCGGTCCAAAAACTCCGGCGCAAACCGGTACCAATCGGCGGTCATGAAATCCTCTGTGGTCACCGCCCGCAAAGCCACCACGTGCTCGTAGGTGCGGGCGTCGCCCATCACCCCCACGGACCGCACAGGCAGCAAGACCGCCAACGCTTGGGCAATGTCGCGGTATAGCCCCTGCTGCCGGATTTCCTCCAGGAAAATGGCATCGGCTCGCTGCAGCAATGCCACCCGCTCCGGGGTCACCTCGCCCAGGATGCGCACCGCCAGGCCTGGCCCAGGGAAGGGCTGGCGAAACACAAACTCCTCTGGCAGGCCCAGCTCCAAGCCCAATCGCCGCACCTCGTCTTTGAAAAACCAGCGCAGCGGCTCCACCAGCTCAAAACCCAACTCCGCCGGCAGTCCCCCCACGTTGTGGTGGGTCTTAATGGTCGCCGACGGCCCCCGCACCGATGTGGACTCGATCACATCCGGGTAGAGGGTGCCCTGGGCGAGGAAACGGGCTCGGGGAAACTTGGCTGCTTCTTGGCGGAACACGGCAATGAACTCGTGGCCAATGCGCCGGCGCTTTTCCTCCGGATCCTCCACGCCGGTAAGGGCGGCAAAGAACCTCTCGGCGGCGTTGACCCGGTCCACCGCCAGGCCATAGCGGGCAAAGCGCTCCATCACTTTGTCACCTTCATCCAAACGCAACAGGCCCGTGTCCACAAAGATCGGGATGGTCCGTTCGCCCACCGCTTCGCGGCACAACAACGCCGTCACCGTGGAATCGACCCCTCCGGAAAGGGCCACGATCACCTGCCCTTCACCCACCCTGCTGCGGATCGCCGCCACCGCCTCCTGGCGCAGACTGGCCGGGGTCCAGTCGCGCCGCGCCGCGCAAAGGGTGAGGAAGTTGTCCAAGATGCGCTGGCCAAACTCGGTATGGCGCACTTCCGGATGAAACTGGATCCCGTAAAGCTTGCGCTCCTCCCAGGCCATGGCGGCGGCCGGGGCGTTGACGGTCCGGCCCACCACCTGAAAGCCCGGCGGCACCTGGGTCACCTCGTCCCCGTGGGACATCCACACCCGCTGGCGCAGCGGCAGTCCAGAAAAGAGCGCACAGGGTGCCACCAGCTCCAGCTCCGCCGCGCCGAACTCCCGCCGTGGGGCGCTGGCCACTTGGCCACCCAGCAGCTGCGCCAAAACCTGTTGTCCGTAGCACACCCCCAACACGGGAACACCCAGGCGCAGGATGGCCGGATCTGGCAGGGCCGCCCCCTGGTCGTACACGGAGGCAGGTCCCCCAGAGAGAATCACGCCGATGGGCTGTTTTTCTTGCAGTTCGGCCAGGGAAGCCTGAGGGGGGAGGATTTCACTCTTGACGGCGAGCTCCCGAATCCGGCGGGCAATGAGCTGCGTGTACTGGGAACCAAAATCTAGGATGACTATCGTTTGATGGACCGTCATACCGCCCCGCCCTGCGGGGCTTTTCATGGTACCACCGTTGGCCCGTTCCGCCAACGCTATGGCAGGCCGCTGTGGGATCGCTGGTGCAAGAAAAGGACCATCCTCACCACCTGTGCCTCTTTTAACTTTTGCGCCTTTTCCGGGCGGAAGAAGATCTGCAGGCCCGCGGGGTATTCCCACACTCCGGGATCGTTTCGTCGGCGAGTTCCCGCCACCGGCCATGGCTGGGCTTCCTCTGGCGGCCCATAGGCCACCAAAACCTCCTTGAGGGAAGAGCCCAACCCCACACCCCGTTCAGTTTTTCCCCGGCACCAGCGCCGGCGCAGCCCATGGGGCAAACCCACGAAAACAGAGGTGAGGGGGAGCTGCCGGCAGGTGGGGTGAGCAGCAAGCCAGGCCCGCAGCCGCGGCACGGCCGTGAGGAGATCACCCGGGCCCAACGAGTGAGCACAGGCACCCTGCACCGGGAAATACAGCCCCAACTGCCCTTCGGCAAAGGTAAGCTCAAGGGCCAGCTCGTCGGTGGCCACCAGGGAGGGAACTCCAACGCCCCAGCGCTCAACCACCTCCCCCAGGGTCGTGGAACCCAGCCGCAATGACCCAAAACTTTGGCCCGCCACTAAACTCTCCCGCTGGAAAGCTTTGAGGTCTGATCCAGGTCCGTGGCAGGCGGCGAGAAGCCCCACGCACAATCCACCTACCAACCGGCCCAACCTGGAGACGTGCATGGGTCCATCGTAAGCCAAACCCTTGGGATGCTGCGGCGGAAGGGGTCAGGTCGTGAACCCAAACTGTAAGCCCTGGGCCCGGGTACAATCGCCGCGGGAGGAGCCGTGTCCCTGGAGCTGGCCAGAGAAGTCCTGACCACCGAAGCAGAAGCCATCGTGCGCCTGCGGGACCGCTTGGACCACACCTTTCTCCAGGCGGTGGAGCTGATCTCCCGTTGTACGGGACGTGTGGTGTGCACCGGGATGGGGAAATCGGGGATCATCTGCCGCAAGCTGGCCGCCACCTTGGCCTCCACCGGCACCCCTGCACTGTTTCTCCACCCCGCCGAAGCCATCCACGGGGACTTGGGGATGGTTACCTCGGAAGATGTGGTGCTTGCTCTTTCCAACTCCGGGGAAACCGAGGAAATCGTACGGCTGGTGGAGCTCTTAAAAAGGCTGGAGGTTCCCCTCATCGGGGTCTCCTCCAACCCCACCTCCACCCTGGCCCGCTACGCGGATGTCCACCTCTGCCTGTGGGTTGACCGCGAGGCTTGCCCGCACAACCTGGCCCCCACCGCCTCCACCACCGCTGCCTTGGCCCTGGGCGATGCCCTGGCCATGGCCGTTTCCGTGCGCAAGGGTTTTTCTCCCCAGGATTTTGCTCGCCTCCACCCGGGGGGAAGGCTGGGCAAGCGCCTGCTGACGGTGGGGGAGCTGATGCACAAAGGGGAACAGATCCCGCGGGTTTCCCCCGAAACCCCGATGAAGGACGTGATCTACGAGATGTCGCGCAAGGGACTGGGGATCACCACGGTGCAGGACCAGGAAGGACGACTGTTGGGGGTCATCACCGACGGCGACCTTCGCCGCCTCATGGAGCGCCACCCCAATCCTTTGAACCTTTGCGCCGGTGAGGCGATGCACCCCGGTGGGGTCACCATCCCGCCCCATCACTTGGCCACCGAAGCCCTACGCCTCTTGGAGACCCGCCGCATCACCTCCCTCATCGTCACCGACGGAGACGGTCGCGTCTTGGGGGTTCTGCACCTCCACGACCTGTGGGGCGTGGGCCTGTTTTGATGGAACCCACCTTCTGTTGAGGCGCTGGTGGACCGGCCCAGCGGGAGGGCTGCTGCCATCCCAAACCGGTGCCCTTAGCTGCCCTTTGCCTCCCGCGGTTGCTCCCCAAAGCTCCCGCCGGCTCGCCCGCCCTGACTGGCGGCAAAACCCTCCTTGCCCACCAGCGGGACAAAACTCGCTTGGCCAAAGGACTGGCTCAAAAAACCTTCGCCACCACGGGTTACCCGCACCAGCTCCTGCTGGTTGAGCCCACCTACGGGCGCCACCAACCGACCCCCCTGCGCCAACTGCTCCAGAAGCGGCGGCGGAATGGTCGGGGCTGCGGCGCTGACCAAGATCACATCATAGGGCGCGTGGGCTCGCCAGCCCAAGCTACCGTCCATCACCTGTACCGTAACGTTGCGCAACCCCAACTGTGCCAGGCGAAAGCGTGCCTGCGCGGCCAATTGGGGAATCCGCTCGACGGTAAAGACAAAACGGCACAGCCGGGCCAGCACCGCCGTTTGGAAACCGGATCCCGTCCCGATCTCCAGCACCCGGTCTTCCGGCCCTACCTGGGCAAGGGCAATCATTCGCGCCACCACCGAGGGTTGGGAAATGGTTTGCCCAAACCCAATGTCAAAGGCAAAGTCCTCCCAAGCCCGCACCCGCAGCCCTTCTGGGAGAAAGACCTCCCGCGGGGTGGAGGCCAAGGCCTGCAGTACCCGTTCATCCGCTACCCCCTGCGCTCGCAGTTTGGCCAGGAGCTGCTGCAGCGGGACGGGCAGCGGCGCCTGCCTCACGGGGCAAGATCCCACTGCTTGGCCTCGCCTTCCAGCGTGCGGAGCAAGGGTTCGTTGGTCATATCCAGATGCAGCGGCGTCACCGAGGCAAAGCCCTCCGCCACGGCCATGAAGTCAGTGCCGGGAACGCGCTCCCACACCGGATCACCGCCGCCAATCCAGTAGCAAACCCGACCTCTAGGGTCCGTATCCTCCACCACCCCCTCGGTGTACCGCCGCTTCCCCAACCGGGTAAAGCGAAGGCCCCGAGGAGGAGTGGGCGGCACGTTCACGTTGAGCAGCGTACCGGGCGGCAAGCCCCGCTCCAGCACCCGGGCCGCCAGGTGGCGGGCAATGTGCGCGGCGGGCACAAAGGAGAAGTGCTCACCCAACACCTGGGACACGGCAATGGCCGGAATACCCAATATCGCCGCCTCAAAGGCCGCCGAGACGGTCCCCGAGTAATGGACATCGTCGCCCATGTTGGCGCCAAAGTTGATGCCCGACACCACCAGGTTCGGCGGGTGTTCCCTCATCACGGTACACACCCCCAGCAAGACGCAGTCGGTGGGGGTGCCGTCAACCGCGTACCGCCGCTGGGCCAATTGGGTCAGCCGGAGCGGGCGCTGCAAGGTAAGGGCGTGAGACACCGCGGAGTTTTCCCGGTCCGGGGCCACCACCCACACCTCTCCGAGAACCTCCAGGGCATCGGCCAACACGTGAATCCCCTCGGAGTGGTACCCGTCGTCGTTGCTCACCAGGATGCGAACCACGGCGCAAGTATAGCTAGCCGCCACCTCTACGGGGCAAAACCTTGCTGGTGCAACGTGCGCACGAATGGGCCCTCCCGCTCCTCCATGGTGCCACCCGCAGCGAAGTACCGCCGCAGCACTACGAGCCAGGAGCCGGTACGCGTGATGGGGTTCATGTGCACCGCAGCAGCGCTGAGCTCTGCCGCCGCAGGCTGGCGATAGGTATTCTCGTGGACCACCAAGGACAGGGGCAGGCGGGGGCGCAGAGGAGGATCCTCGTCCGGGTAACCGACGCAAACACCGAAAAGGGGTAGGACCAAAGGGGGCAGGTTCAACAGCTGCGGCAGCTCCGTGATGCCGTTGACCACGGCGCCAATGGGGCAAACCGCAAGACCCGCTGCTTCCGCCGCATCCATGAGGCGTTGCGCCACCAGCGTCGCGTCAACCGTGGCAAAGTGCAAACCAATGTGAGGGAACTCAGCCCAGGGAGATCCCTCCAACTCAACCAGCCGGCGCAGTCGGTAGAGGTCAGCACAAACCACAAAGAACTCCGGTGCTGCCTCCATGGCGGGCACCCCCCCACAGACCTGAGAGATGCGTTGGCGCAGGGAGCGGTCGATAACCCGAATCAGCGAGTACATTTGCGCTGTGGCATCCGTGGGTGCCCGTTGGGCCTCGGCCAACACTGCCTGTACCAGCGCCTCCGGAACCGGCTGCGATTTGAACTGGCGGATGGATCGGTGAGGAGCCAAAAGCCTTTCGCTCATAGGTTGCTCCGCGGCGAGATCGCCGATGGATCCACAGGGGCAATCTTGCTAATGCGATACCTCTGGCCCTCCAAGGACACCTCGGAGCCGGGCGGCTTTCCCAGCAAGCTTTGGCCCACCTGGGAGGCATGGGAGAAAATCCCCAACTGCGGGTCCGCCTCGTAGGGTCCCAAGAGGATGACGCGGCGTCGTTCCCCCGTGCCTTCCGCCACCAGCTCCACTTCACACCCCACTCGCACCTCGCTGGGATCCACTCGGCTGGGATCCACGATTTGGATCCGCGCCAGGTCGGCCTGGATCTTAGCGGCGCGGGAGGAAAGCTGCTCCTGACGCTCCCGCTGGGCATGGTACTCAAAGTTCTCCCGCAAGTCCCCCTCAGCCCGTGCCGCCTGGATCGCCTTCAACGTGGCCGGGATTTCCTTGTACAGCAGCGTGGCCAGCTGTTCCTGCAGCCATTGGACCGTCTGCGGTAACGCTGGAACCGTCTCCTCCGCCGGCGGCGCACCGGCCAGTTGGGGGAAACGGGACAAGAGCACGCGCCTCAGCCAAGCGCGCTCTTCCCGCAGCACCCCAGGGCTCTGCAAGATGTGGTAGAGCCTCCTGGCCAGCTCCTCGGTGAGCCCCTCGCGCAGGACCTTCCCCACCCAACTCTGGGGGGAGATGAGCGCCCGGATGCGCGCCCGGTAGGGGGCAAACTCCTTTCGCTCTCCAGCATCCACCAGGCGCAGCAGGGAGGCCGCGCTCTTCTTCTCCGCCACCATGGCCGCCAGAGGCCCCTCCTCCAGCTCCAGAGCCCACACCCACGCCGCTGCAAAACGCGCCGGGTGCAAGAAAACCTGGGCGAAAAACTTTTGCACCAACCCCTCCTGCCCCAGCTGCAGGAGCTGCCGGGCCACCAGGTGCAACAGGCGCGGGTGAGTCTCCCGCTCCAACCAACGGGCCAGGGTCTCGGAATCTCCCTCCTCTGCCAGCTGCAGCAAAACCGCCTCACGATCCCCCGTGTCTGACAAGGCTGCCAGAAGCTCCAAACCGCCCACACGCTGGCGTAAAGCCTGCCACGCCCGTGCTACCTCCGCCTTCGCCGCCCCCAGCCGTCGCGCTGCCGCCAAGGCGGCAAAGGCCTCTTCCGGCGCGGCGGCGCTGGCTTCTGCCACAAGCCTCTGGGCCATTTCCTCCGCCACCCAAGAGCCCTTTTTTGCCCTTCGGGCCAACTCCACCTTCTGCCCCAAAGGGGCTGAGGCAAAAAGCCGCAAGAGCTCCTCGTCCGCCTCCCCGGGGCGCAGGGCGCGGTAGCGAACCCCGCTGCCCCTTCCCTCCGTCACCAGCTCCTGGGCCTTTCGCGCCTTACCCCACCAGGCTGCCCATTCCTCATCGGACAACAGCCCTCCCACCGCCTCACGGATTTCCGCCACCGTCAAGGGTTGGGGAAACGAGCGCAGCAAGCTAAGCAAACCTGCCGGGGGGTCGGCCAGGAGCTGCTCCCGCAGCTTTTGAGGCTCCTCCAGTCGGCGTCGGAGGAAGTGCCCGGGCGGCAGGGGGGTGAGGTTTTTCGGGGCGGCCAAAATGGGCATGGGGAACCGCTTCTCCCGCTCAAAATCCAACCGCAAAACCCCCACCTGTGGGTTCACCTCCACCACCCGCCCGGGACCGCGACCGGCCATGGCAAACACCTCGCCCACGTCGTGGCGCAGCCAGATTTCCAGTTCCTCACAGGCTTCCACTGGGTTGTGGTGGGTGCGCAGGTTGAAATGGGCCAAGAGCCTTTCCAGGGACGGGCGGCCGGCCCACAGCTGCCGCAGGGCCTGTTCCAGGTCCGCGCGCAGCTGGGCTTCCTGACCGATGCCCAAGCGGAGGCACTCCTCCGCAAAGGCCCGCACCGCCTTCCACGCCCCTTGTTCCCGTGCCTGCTCCAGGGCCAGCTCCAGGAGCAAGGACGCGTCTTTCTTTCTCCCCGCCCGGCGCAGGGCCAAACTTGCCGCCAGGAAAGGATCGGGGTCCTCGGCACCCTGCTCCAACCGAGAAAGCCAAAACTCCTCAACACGCTCCCACTGGCCCTCCACCAGGAGGGCCTCAAACTCCGCAAGCCACGACACGCACAACCTCCCTACGATGGCGCTGCCAAAAGCCTCCCGGGATCCAGGTGCGGCACCAGGGCAGCGGCCTTCAGTATATCCGCGTGGAGAAAGCGATCCTCGGCCAAAAACGGCACATCCTGGCGCAGCCGACCCAAGGCCCGCTCCAGAGCCGGTGAGGAACGTAACGGCCGGCGAAGCTCAATGCCCTGCGCCGCCAGGAGCAGCTCTATTGCCAGCACGTACCGGAGGTGCTCCACCACCGTGGCCAACTTCCGCGCGGCCCAGGTGCCCATGGACACGTGATCCTCGCGCCCGGCGGAGGTGGGAATGCTATCCACCGAGGCAGGGTGGGCCAAGGTCTTGCACTCCGAAACCAGGGCCGCCGCGGTCACATGGGCCATCATGAACCCCGAGTGCAGGCCGGGGTCCGGCACCAGGAAAGCCGGCAAGCCGGATTGTTCCGGGGTGACCAAACGGGCCGCCCGCCGCTCGGAAATGGAAGCCACATCGGTGAGGGCAATAGTGGCGTAGTCAAAGGCGGCGGCCACCGCTGCGCCGTGGAAGTTGCCCCCGGATACCACCCGCCCGTCCTCTAACACCATGGGGTTATCGGTGGCGCTGTTGACCTCAATGGCGAGCTTTCCCCGCAGGTGCGCCAAAGCCTCCCTGGCGGCACCGTGCACCTGGGGAGTACAGCGGAGGGCATAGGCATCCTGGACCCGCGAGCAGCGACGATGGGATTCGCGAATTTCCGACCCCTGCAAAAGGCCAAACAGGTTGCGGGCCGACGCCATCTGTCCAGGGTGTGGCCGGGCGCGGTGGATTTCCTCCAAAAACGCCACGTCGGTCCCCTCCAGGGCATCCACCGACATGGCCGCCACCACATCTGCCGCCTGGCACAACCGCTCCCCATCCAGGAGGGCGAGGGCACCTACCGCTGTCATCGCCTGAGTGCCGTTGATGAGGGCTAGGCCCTCCTTGGGGGCTAAGGTAAGGGGGGTTAACCCCGCCCGGGCCAAGGCTTCCCGGCCCGGCAGAACCGCATCGCCCACCTGGGCGTACCCCTCCCCCACCAATACCAGCGCCAGATGGGCCAAGGGCGCCAGGTCTCCAGAAGCACCCACCGAGCCTTGCGAAGGCACCACAGGGTGTACTCCGGCGTTGAGCAGCTCCAGCAGCCGTTCCACCACCTCCGGCCGAACTCCGGCAAAGCCAGTGGCCAGGACGTTGGCCCGCAGCAGCAGCATGGCGCGCACCACTTCGCTGGCGAAGGGAGGCCCCACCCCACAGGCGTGGGAGCGCAGGAGGTTGAGCTGGAGTTCGCGCAAGCGTTGGGGCGGAATCACCACATCCGCCATGCGGCCAAAGCCGGTGTTCACCCCGTAGATCACCTCCCCCGCCGCCAGCCGTTCCTCAATTCCCTGGCGCCGGCGGGCCATGCGCTCCCTGGCCTCGGGTGCCAGGGCCACCTGCGCTCCCTTCCGAGCCACCTCCTCCACCTGTTCCAACGTCAAGCTGGCACCGTCAATCACCACCATGGCCAATTCCCCGGCGGAGGATACCACCCTGCCGTTTTCCATTCCCTTACAATAGCGGGCATGAACGCCGCACTGCTGGGGCTTGCCGGCCTTTTGTGGCTGTTCTTCCACTACCGCTGGTTCGGGCGCCAAGTGGAACAGCGGCTGTTCGCGCCTCTGGACCGTACCCCCACACCAGCGCGACAGGTCCACGACGGAAGGGACTACGTCCCCACCCATCCGGCGGTGCTCTTCGGCCACCACTTTTCTTCCATCGCCGGTGCCGGACCCATTGTGGGCCCCATCCTGGCCTATGCCCTGTTTGGCTGGCTGCCTGCCCTGCTGTGGGTACTGTTGGGGGCCGTTTTCCTCGGGGGGGTGCACGATTACGGGGCGCTCATGACCAGCCTGCGCCATCGCGGCGTGTCCATTACCGAGATTGCCGAGAAAACCGTCTCCCCATTGGCCAAAGCCCTCTTCGCTGCCTTTGCCTGGGTGGCCTTGGTGTTGGTACAGGCGGTTTTCGCCGTGCTCACGGCGCGTACCCTGGCGGAAGAGCCGAAGATTGTTCTCCCCACCGTGGGCCTTTTGCTGTTAGCCGTGACCTTTGGCCTGTTGGTGTACCGCCGCGGGGTGAACGTATGGCTGGCCACCTTCCTGGCCGTGCTGTTGCTGTTAGGGCTAGTGGTTCTGGGCGATCTTGTCCCCATTCGCGCCAGTTACCCCTTTTGGTTGACGGCCAGCTTTCTCTACGCCTTTGTGGCGGCCACCTTGCCGGTATGGCTGCTGCTCCAGCCGCGGGACTACCTCTCCATGTACATCCTGGTGGTGGGAATGGTCCTGGGGTATGCCGGTCTTTTCCTCTTGCGGCCCAACCTCAACGGGCCCTGGCTGACGCAGGTAACCTCCTCCCAAGGGCCCCTCTGGCCGATGCTGTTCATTACCGTTGCCTGCGGTGCTTTTTCCGGCTTTCACTCCTTGGTGGCCAGCGGCACCACAGCAAAACAGCTGCGCTACGAAAGGGAGGGGCGACTCATCGCCTACGGTGGCATGCTCGCCGAGGCCGCATTGGCCTTGTTGGTGATCGCCCTCATGGCGGGAGCTCTCTACTGGGGAGCAGCGCCCCACCCGAGCCTTGCCGGCTTCGTCTTTCAGGATTTGCTCAAAGGCTCGGCGAACATCGCCTTTGGAACGGGGTTTGGCCGAGCGGTGGCCACTTTGGGCATTCCCCTCAACTACGGCATCGCCTTTGGCATCCTCATGCTCAACGCCTTTATCCTCACCACTTTGGATACCTCCACGCGCATCGCTCGCTACCTGGTCAACGAGAACCTCGGCCAGCGCTTTGCCTGGGCTAGAAACCGATACCTGGCGGCGGGGGCAGGCTTGGCCTTGGCCGCTTGGGTCGCCACGGGGAACGCCTGGCAAAAAATTTGGCCCGCCTTTGGGGCGGCAAACCAGCTGGTGGGGGCCCTGGCGCTTCTCGTCACCACCGCTTTTCTGGTGAGCGTAGGCAAGCCGAAGGGGTACACCCTTGTGGGGGCTTGCTTCATGCTCCTCACCACCGAAGGAGCCTTGATCTACCAGCTGCTCTTCCACTACTGGCCGCAGGGGAACTGGGTGTTGGCGGGCACGGCG
>JANXCP010000190.1 GCA_025060245.1 Thermoanaerobaculum sp.
AGGGTAAACGAAAGCCCCCGCGAGGAGGGATCCCACCAAGCGTTCTGCTCCCAACATAAGGCACTCAGACAGACACGCACCCGTGCCCGCAAGGGGAGACCTTGTCCATCTACCGAATCTCGGCCAAAGCGCGTGAAGAAAAACTGGTAGGTGTCGCCCAAGTAGTCGTAGGCCAAGTCCACCTCCGGAACCCCCACCGGCCCTTGCCCTTCCGCTCGCACCAAAAAGCCAGAAAATCCGAAAATGTTCAAGCAATCGTAAATTTCTCGGTAGAGGGCCTGGTGGATTTCGGAGTAATGGAATACCACCTCTCCTGAAAGGGCACTGACCAAAACCACTTCCGCCACTGTCCCGGCGCCGTCGCTGACCAGAAACTCCCAACTGGGTTGTGCCATCCCCGAAGTTCCCACCACCGTCGGATCAAAAAACACCAGCTGGCCTGCTGAAGCCGTTACACGAAGGCGGAACCGCTGCTGGACGAAGTCCTCTGCCGCTTTGCGAGCCAGATCTTGGGCAAAGGCAGGTGGCCGGTCCTGTCCCCCCCCAGTGGTGGAGCCCAAGCCAATATCCGCCAAAAGGAACTCCACACCTCGGTTTTGGTCCAGCTGCACCACCACCCCCGCACCAAACACCGGTAACTGACCCCGCAAGGGCTGCAGGTGTACCACGCTTCTAGGCTCCCAGGGTACAACCCGCTTCACCTCCCAGGCCCACTGTTCCCCTTCCATTCCGAGAAGCGGAGCAAACCGCTTGACAAACCCCAGCGCTGCCGCTTCTGGTCCTTGATTTCTGTTTTCCTCCAACTGAAAAGACCACCCCTGCGGTGCGGCCAGGACCCGCAGCGCACCCTTTGGCGAAGGAACCCACCGCACCTCCGGGGAGGGGATTGCCCTTGTACCCACTTGGGGTTTGAGCAAGGCCTTGAGGGATTCAAAGCTCACCTCGTGCTGCCGCGGGCGCGCACTCACCGGGGTGCTCCCGCTAACCCACAGGGTGGCCATCAGCCCAAGGATGCTTGCCACATAAAAACACCGGGTGATCCACCGATTCCAATTTGCGGATGCGG
>JANXCP010000191.1 GCA_025060245.1 Thermoanaerobaculum sp.
GATATCGGCTATCTGGACGAGCAGGGCTATCTTTATATTACTGACCGCAAAAAGGACATCCTCGTGCTGGCGAACGGCAAAAATGTGGCACCGCAGCGCATCGAGAACCTGCTGCGTGCCAGCGAGTATGTGCAGGAGGCGGTCGTGTTTGGCGACGGCATGAGCGCGCCTGTCGCGCTGATCGTGCCTGACATGGAGCGAGTCAAGCAGTACGCCCAACAACAGGAGCTGGACATCAGCGACCTCCACAGCCTGCTGGAGCATGACCTCGTGCAGCGACTGTTCCGTCAGGAGATCGAGAAGGTGAACCGCGAGTTAGCCGATTTCGAGCGCATCAAGGCGTTTCGGCTGCTGGAAAGCCCCTTCACCATCGAGAGCGGCGAGCTGACCCCCACGCTGAAGGTCAAGCGGCGCGTGGTTGCCCAGAAATATGCTGCCCTGCTGCAGGAAATGGCACGGTAGAATCTCCCTATGCAACTGACTCAGGTCTGGCAAGAGGCATTACCGGCGGACACGCTGAGCTTCGATGTGCTGGAGCTGCCACCGCGCGGTGCGGAACCAACGCCCAAGCCGTTGCTGGTGACGCTGGACGAGCAGCACCTGCGCTTCTGGCTTTGGGAATCGGGCAAATTTCACGAAGTGCGCACCGAGCACTGCTACCTGCAGCGCGATCTTTACTGCCTCTCCAATCCGCCTGGTGGCAAACCGATCCTTTACACCGACGGCAGGGGCTTCGAATGGGGCGAGAAGTCGTTCACACCCATCATCCCGACGCGCAAAGTGCCCA
>JANXCP010000192.1 GCA_025060245.1 Thermoanaerobaculum sp.
CCTGCTAGAAGAGAGCGTGCATGCCGACCTAGATGCCGAAGCTTTCCTGCGGCGCGTCCAGAGCGACATTCCCCTGCAGGATCACGAGCGAGACAGCCAGACTCTCTCACTGACCCGCACCCTCTACGCCCAGATGCTCGACCTGCACCGACGCGGCATGAACGGCTTGTGGGCGCGACTGCTCAAGAACAACTTTGCCCCGCTCACTGTTGGACAGTTCGACTACGTTGTCGGCAATCCGCCGTGGGTGAATTGGGAGCATTTGCCTGATGAGTATCGCCAAGCAACCAAACCGATCTGGGAGCGCTACGGACTCTTTCCGCATGGTGGAATGGACACTATCTTGGGCAAAGGCAAGAAAGACATCTCCATGCTGATGATCTTTGCTGTGATGGAAGGGCTGCTCAAGGAGGGAGGAAAACTCGGCTTCGTGATCACGCAGTCCCTCTTCAAGACCTCTGGCGCTGGTCAGGGGTTTCGACGCCTCCAGATTCCCCAAAACGGGGGAAAGCCGACACCCCTTGCTGTCATACACGTAGACGACATGGTGAGTCTTAATCCTTTCGAGGGTGCCTCCAACCGCACGGCGGTGATGGTGTTGGAGAAGGGCAAACCAACCAAGTATCCGGTGCCCTACACAGTCTGGCGCAAGGCTGAGGGCACTCACTTCACCTACGAGAGCACGCTGGCAGAGGTGCAGGCGGCTACTAAACGGCTCCGCTTCTCCGCTGAGCCTGTTGACCCTCGTGATCCCACTTCCCCATGGCTC
>JANXCP010000193.1 GCA_025060245.1 Thermoanaerobaculum sp.
GCAAACGCCGTCTACTGGCTGGAGAAGCAGCTGGAGCGTCCTGATGGGCTGTGGCTGATGCGCAACCTTACGGAGGGGGCGAAGCGCGCTGTGAAGGAGGTATCTGCGCCGTTGGAACCCGATTTGCTGTACCCGTTGCTGCGCGGGCGTGATGTGCAACGCTGGCGCGCCCAGCCCAGCGCGTGGATTCTGGTTCCGCAAGACCCGCAGCAGCCCAACCGCGCCTACCCCGAAACCCGCCTGCAGGTGGACTACCCCAAAACCTACGCCTACCTGAAGCAGTTCGAGGCAGTGCTGCGCCAGCGCAGCGGCTACAAGCAAATCCTCAGCAAGCGCGAGAACGAGTTCTACGGGCTGATGGACATCAACACCTACACCTTCGCCCCGTGGAAGGTGGTGTGGGCGAACATCGCTTCGTCTTTGGAGGCGGCAGTGGTGGGAACGCACGAAGGCAAGCCCGTTCTGCCCCAGCATATTGTGACCTTGGTGGACTGCTACTCGGAGGATGAGGCGCACTACATTTGCGCCTTGATAAACTCCACGCCTGCGAACGCCACTGCGCAGGCGTATTCGCAAGCAGGCGGAAAGAGCTTCGGCGATCCGCACATCCTTGAACACATTCGCATTCCGCGTTATGACCCTGCGAATGCGGTGCATGGGCGTTTGGCGGCGTTGTCGCGGGAGGCGCATGTGCGTGGGGGCGCAGGCGTGGCGGCGTTGGAGGCGGAGATAGACCG
>JANXCP010000194.1 GCA_025060245.1 Thermoanaerobaculum sp.
TTCAATGGTGAAGCGGGCTTCCTCTTTCTCCAGCAACCCCGCAATCCCTCTTTCGCTGTAATCGAAGGCTTCCAGTGGGTCACCGCGATGGTCACCGAAGGCCTCAGCGAGAGAGCGGCTGGTCACGATTCGGCTCAGCAACCGCAGAGCGTCGAAAAGATTGCTCTTGCCGGCAGCGTTAGGACCGACGATAACAGTCAAGGGTTGCAGCTCCAACTCTACATTGCGCAAAGACTTGTATCCGTCAACGAAGACGCGCATAATCATTTCGACACCTCCTGCAAGCTTCGTTGAATCTCCTTCAACTCCTCGTCCGTCAAACCCCAAAGTTGTGCTGCCATCAGGTCAATCTCCGCTTCAATCGCTTGTAGACGCTCTTCATCGCCTTGCCGCGCTGCCTCATGCGCCGCCTGCGATAACTCCGCCAGACGCCGGTGCACCGCGTTGGACGGATTGTAGCGTGGGATGCGAATGTGTTTGAGGATGTGCGGATCCATTTGAATCTCTACCGCGTAGGATCGAGCAACAAATTGCCCTAGTGAAGAATTCAAGCAGGCACATATAAAGTGAGCCTCCTGCTCATCGGGACAGTCCACCAACATCAGTTTGTGATCTGGCACCGTGGTCTTTCCATTACGCTCCCCCACGACGCTCGCTGTCATCGCACTAGCCTGCTCGCGCCACACCACCTTCCACGGGGCGAAAGTGTAGTCGCCGA
>JANXCP010000195.1 GCA_025060245.1 Thermoanaerobaculum sp.
GGTCGGAGCGACGGCTGTGATCGCTAGCACGCGGCCGCCGGCCGTGACGATCCGGCTGTCCTCGCGCCGTGTGCCGGCGTGGAACACCAGGATGTCGTCCGGCAAGCCGTCCAGCCCCTCGATGGGGATGCCGGTCCGGTAGGTGCCGGGGTACCCTTCCGAGGCGACGACGACCGTCACCGCTACCGCCGGTCGCCAGCGTGGTCGCGTCACCTCGTGGAGTTTTCCGCGCGCAGCCGCTTCGAGCAAGGCAGCGAGATCGCCGTCGAGCAACGGAAGGATCACCTGGGTTTCGGGATCGCCGAAACGGCAGTTGAACTCCAGAACCTTCGGTCCGTCAGGGGTGAGCATCAGGCCCACGTAGAGGACGCCGCGGTAGACGATGCCGCGCCGGCGCATCTCGGCGAGCGTCGGCACGACGATCTCCCCGAGGATCCGTTCCTGCAACGCTGGCGTGACCTCGGGGACCGGCGCGTAGGCCCCCATTCCGCCGGTGTTGGGGCCGGTATCGCCGTCACCGAGGCGCTTGTAGTCGCGCGCCGGTTGTAGCGGGACGACCGTCGTGCCGTCGGTCAGGACGAGGAACGAGGCTTCGCGACCGACCAGGTACTCCTCGATCAGGATCTGGTCGGCTGCGGCGCCCAAGCCGCGTTCGACGAGCATCCAGCGGAGCACCGATTCGGCTTCGGCACGGTCCTGCACGATCACC
>JANXCP010000196.1:0-407 GCA_025060245.1 Thermoanaerobaculum sp.
GACTTTGGCATCTACCGCATCCTCAACCACAAACGCGCGGTGATCGAGGAGTTCATCCAGCACAAGCTGCCCCAAATGGTGCAGGAGGCACTGCAAGAGGGCGCACTCGGCGCAATACAACACGCCCAGCAACGGCTCGCGGAAATCCGAGCGGAAATCGAGCGAACCTTCGGAGCAGACGCGATTAACGCTGACGGCAGCCTCCACGAGGCATTCCGCGAAACTCCCCTCGGCAAGAAGTATCTGGAAGCGCTGGCGCACGCGCAAGGCGCACGCACCACCGAAAGCCTCGAAGCCGAGGTGTATAACCACCTCTACGCCTTCTTCAGCCGCTACTGGCAAGACGGCGACTTCATCTCCAAACGGCGCTACGGACACAAAGAACGCTACGCTATCCCCTACAACGG
>JANXCP010000196.1:417-705 GCA_025060245.1 Thermoanaerobaculum sp.
TCAAAACCGCTGAGTACCTCACCGACTACGCCTACAAAGCCCCCAACGGCGTCACTGTGCAGTTCACACTTCAGAACGCAAATGTCGAACAGAACAACGAGAAGGGCGAGAAGCGGTTCTTTGTGCCGCTGCCCGACCGCCTTGAATGGAACCCCCAAACGCGCACGCTCACCCTTCCCTTCGAGTTCCGTCCGCTCACCGGCGAGGAAAAGGCGCGCTTTGGCGACCAGAACGCCCTGCTATGCCACGCGGAAACCGACCTCCTCTCGCGAGTCAAAGAAAACCCCG
>JANXCP010000197.1:0-416 GCA_025060245.1 Thermoanaerobaculum sp.
CTCAGCGCGGATGCGGTCGTCAAGGCTCATCCCGCCATGCAACGTTGCGACGCTGTAGCCCCAAGCCCTCAACTTTTCAGCCAAGTACTCCAGCGTCTCTCTGGATTCGGTGAAGATGAGCAGCTTATCGCCGTGCTGGCGGAGCTGGAGTTCGTCCATGACCTGGCGCAGCTCTTTGAGCTTGGTCTCGACCTCTTTGCGCTCTACCTCACGCGCAAGGCACACCAGTTCCGCGAGGGTGTTGATCTCCGCCTCCAGCTCCTCACGCGTTTCAGCGGCTGTGAGGCGCTCGATGAGCTCATCCTCTTCGCTCAGGCGTTCTGCCTCAGGCAAATCCTCGAGCGCATCCTCGTCAATGCTACCTTTCTCGGCGAGCCACTTTCCGAGTTCGAGGAGCTTTTCAAGGCGCGCTTTGC
>JANXCP010000197.1:426-667 GCA_025060245.1 Thermoanaerobaculum sp.
ACGCTCGAGGCGAGTCGGCGCTGGAGAATGAGCAGCGCAAAGGCGACGTTGCGCTTCTCTGCAGCGAGGGCTTTGTTGTAGGACTGCTCAACGTACTCAGTGACCGCGTTATAAAGGCGCTTCTCCTCGTCGCTCAGTTGGTAGGGGCGAGTGATGACGTGACGCGGCGGAAACAGCGGTCGCCCTTCAAAGTCGCGCAGATCTTCTTTCAGGCGCCGCAGGAACAAAGGGTTCTCGCCCT
>JANXCP010000198.1 GCA_025060245.1 Thermoanaerobaculum sp.
CCAAAATCAAGGTAGACGAGGTGACCGAGCCGCTGGAGCCCGACCTGCTCTACCCGCTCCTGCGTGGGCGCGATGTGCAGCGCTGGCGGGCGAAGCCTTCCGCCTACATCATCGTGCCACGGTTACCGGCTGAACCGAACCGAGTCATTCCGGAGCAAACAATGCAGCAGACATATCCAAAAACTTATGGCTATCTCAGGCAATTCCAAGATATACTCTTGCGCAGGGCTGATGCAATGGTGAAAAGTAGCCTTGCACGCGGCGAGCCATTTTACTTCTACTCGGCGGTCGGCGACTACACCTTCGCCCCGTGGAAGGTGGTGTGGCGGGAGCAAGCCAGCACGATGACTGCAGGCGTTGTAAGTCCTCACGACGGGAAACCAACGGTTCCTGACCACAAACTGATGCTGGTAGACTGCAACAGCGAACAGGAAGCGCACTTTGTGTGTGCCTGCCTGAATTCGTCGCTCGGGCAGTTTGTGGCTTTGTCCTATGCTGTTGAAATCCAAATGGACCCCCACATTCTTGAACACATCCGCATCCCTCGCTACGATCCGTCTAACCCGGTGCATCGGCGGCTGGCGGAGTTGTCGGAGGCGGCGCACGATACCGCGAGGGCGGGCGATGACAAACGCCTGCGGGAGATTGAGGC
>JANXCP010000199.1 GCA_025060245.1 Thermoanaerobaculum sp.
CAGGACACCACGCTCTTCGACGGCAAGTATCCGGCGAAGCGCAACTGGTATCCCCTGGCCTCGGACATCTACCAAGAGCTGATCCCCTCCATGGGGGACGCCTATCCCTATCCGATCAAGATCCTCTTCATCTACATGGGCTCGCCGGTATACGCCCTGCCGGCTGGTCATACCAACATCGAGATCCTGAAGGATCCGAAGAAGATCCCGTTGATCGTGGCCTCTGACATCCTGGTCGGCGAGACCTCGATGTATGCGGACTACATCTTCCCGGACCTCACCTACCTGGAGCGCTGGGAGTTCGGCGGCTCCCATCCATCGGTGGCCTGGAAGGTCCAGCCGGTGCGCCAGCCGGCCATTGCGCCCCTAACGGAGACGGTGAAAGTCTACGGTCAGGAGATGCCGCTCTCCCTGGAGGCCTTATTGCTGGGCCTGGCGGAGGCCCTGGGATTGCCCAACTTCGGGCCGAACGGCCTCGGGGAAGGGATCCCACTGACCCATCCGGACCACCTCTATCTGCGGATGGTCGCCAATCTGGCCTTCGGGGAGAAAGAGGATGGCTCCGACGCAGTGCCGGATGCGGACGACGAAGAAGTGCGCATTTTCCTGGAGGCCCGCAGGCATCTCCCCAAGAGCGTGTTTGATGTAG
>JANXCP010000019.1 GCA_025060245.1 Thermoanaerobaculum sp.
GCGCGAAGGCCACGCCGCCGAGGATCACCGCCAACCCTGTGGCCAGCACCTGGCGGAGGACGTCTTCCAAGTCCCACAGGCGAAACTCCAGCAGGGAGGAGGCCACGCCCAGCGGCACCAGGGTCAGGGGGAGTAGGGCTAGCCAGGAGAGGAGCTCCAGCTCTACCCCGGCCAACTGGGGGATGAGGGACAACAAGAGGTATGGTGTGAACCCGGCCGCCGCTCCTGCGGCCACCCACTCCACTTGCCTTCGGCGTGTGGGATCAGGTCGGGCCTGGCGGTAGGCCTTCACCGCCACCAAACCCGCCGTGGCCACGCCGGTCACCACCAGCAAGGCCATCAGCTGGTCCAGGGCGTCGGGAACCACCACCGGGCCCACCAATGGGGGAAGCAGGCCGAAAAACTGCAAAACCTTCGCGGTGGCCACAGCCGCCGAAGGGAGAAAAAGCAGGATCCGCGCCGAGGCGCTCAACACCACCACGGGGAAAAGACCGAAAAACAGCACCAACAAGGGGGGCAAGAACAGCCGACCCAAATCCCGCACCAGGAGCAGCCACTGCGCCATGGATTCGGTTTCCCCCCAAATGGCCACGGTGGGAAAAAGGGCCGAGGTGAGGGCAAAAAAACGCGCCGCATGGGCGGAGGGCTGACGCAGGTACACCACCGTGGCCACCAGTAGGGAAAACATGGAAGCAAAAGCAACCAAGAGGTAGCGCACATCTACGCGCACGGGGGGCGCGTAGTACGCCACCTCCCTTTGCGTCGTGCCGCGGGCTACGGTCAAGGTCACCACCCGCGCGGAATACAGCGCCTCCTCAAGGGCCGTGACGGTGGCCACAGGTTTGTCGTTCACCGCCAGGATGAGGTCGTTCCGACTTAAACCGGCGCGCGCCGCGCCGCTTCTGGGCTGCACGTGGGTGAGGAGGAAGCCGCCTTCCACGGGGACTACGCGAAAATCCAGCTTCTGGAACTGGTCCACCTCCTGCATGACCCCTAAAAGCCCGGCGAAAACCGCCAGGGCACCCATCAACAAGAGCAGGAGGGAACGGGCTGGGTGCGCGGAGAGGGCATCCACCGCCACCTTAGGGAGGGGGAATGCTGCGGAATCGGAGCTCCCCTTGTTCATCAAGTTGAATTTTATCCGATTTTTTGAACGCCGGCGGTGGCCCTAACCGGTATGCCGAACACCTCCTCAGGCGTCAATGGCCTCAAGGAGGCGCACCACGAGCTTCAGGAAATCTGCTTCGGTGACGATCCCCACCAGCCGACCTGCCTCGTCTACCACGGGAAGGCAGCCGAACTTGTTGTTCAGCAGCAGCTGGGCTGCTTCGCGCACGGGCATGGAGGGCGTGGCCGTGACCGCATCGTGCATGAGCTCCTTAACCGGGACCTGGGAAAAAAGGCGGTGCTCTTCTTTGCTTGACACCTCGGCGAAGACGGAAAAGGAAGCCGCCAAAAGGTCCCGGTGCGTCACCAAGCCCACCAACTTGTCCCCCCGCACCACCGGCAGGTGGCGGATCCTCCCCTGCTCCATGCAGCAGCGGGCATCCTCCAAGGAGTCGTCCTCGGAAAGCGTGACCACCTGGCGGGTCATGATGTCGCCCACGGTGAGGCGATGTGGCATGCGCTCAGTCTAGCGTTGCTGCGGCGAAAACAAAAGGGTGGACCTGGTGGGTCCCGGGCAGCGTTTATACTTGAGGAGCCGGTGGCAGGCCGGCTTCTGGAGGTGGCCATGCCAACCATTGAAACCACGGCGGAGATGGTCCGCCAAATTTATGAGCGCAGTCGGCAGAAGCTGGAGGTGGTGCGCCGCCGCCTTGGGCGTCCCCTGACGTTGGCAGAGAAGATCATGTTTGGGCACTTGGACGACCCTGAGGGGCAGGAGTTAGCACCTGGGGAAGCCTACCTGGCCCTGCGCCCAGACCGCGTGGCCATGCAGGACGCGACGGCGCAAATGGCGCTGCTGCAGTTCATGTCCGCAAACCTGGAGCAGACAGCAGTTCCCACCACGGTGCACTGTGATCACCTTATCCGTGCGCGTTCGGGAGCCGAGGAGGATGTGGCCCGCGCCATTGAGGAAAACCGCGAGGTTTACGAGTTCTTGGAAAGCGTTTCGGCGCGGTATGGCATTGGTTTTTGGCGACCCGGTTCGGGGATCATCCACCAAGTGGTGCTGGAGAACTACGCCTTTCCCGGCGGGATGATGATCGGCACCGATTCCCATACCCCCAATGCGGGTGGTTTGGGGATGTTTGCCGTGGGTGTGGGGGGTGCCGACGCGGTGGATGTGATGGCTGGTTTCCCCTGGGAGGTGCTGCAACCCCGGCTCATCGGTGTCAGGCTGACCGGCCGTCTTTCCGGCTGGACGGCGCCAAAGGACGTCATCCTCAAGCTGTTGCACATCCTCACGGTGAAGGGCGGCACCAACGCCGTGGTGGAGTTCTTTGGGCCCGGGTGTGAATCCATTTCCTGCACGGGCAAAGCCACCATCACCAACATGGGAGCGGAGCACGGCGCCACCACTTCCCTCTTTCCTTACGACCGGCGCATGGCCACCTACCTGGTGGCCACGGGCAGGGAGGAGCTGGCGAGGTTGGCGGAGGCCAATTTGGACTTGCTCACCCCCGACCCGGAGGTGCTCGCCGAGCCCGAGCGGTTCTTTGATCGCCTCATTGAAATTGACCTCTCCACGCTGGAGCCGCACCTGGTGGGTCCCCACACCCCGGACCTGGCACGCCCCCTTTCGGCAGTACCGCTGGCGGTGAAGGAGCACAACTACCCCGTAGAAATTTCCGCCTGTCTAGTGGGTTCCTGCACCAATTCCTCCTACGAGGACATTTACCGCGCCACGGAGGTGGCGAAGCAAGCCCTCGCCTTGGGAATTAAGGCGCGGGTGCCGCTGTACATTACCCCGGGTTCGGAGCAGGTCTACGCCACCATGCAGCGGGATGGCCTTTTGGGAACCCTGCAGGAGTTCGGCGCCATTGTGCTCGCCAACGCGTGTGGCCCGTGCATAGGCCAGTGGCAGCGGGACAACGTGCCCAAGGGAACTCCCAACACCATCGTCAACTCCTTCAACCGGAACTTCCCGGCGCGCAACGACGGTAACCCGGCTACCCTTTCCTTCATCGCCTCGCCGGAGGTGGTGGTGGCCTACGCCGTGGCCGGGCGGTTGGACGTGAACCCGGTGGTGGAGGAAATCTCGCTTAATGGCAAGAGGGTCAAGTTGGCCCCGCCTCCCGAGGCACCGGAAGTTCCGCCCAACGGATTTGTCTTCAAGGCGGAAGGGTACGTACCTCCCCCGGCCAATCCAGGCCAGGTAGAGGTAAAGATTCGCCCGGGTTCGGATCGTCTGCAGGCCCTGGAACCCTTTCCCGCCTGGGACGGCAAGGATTTTGAAAAGCTTCCCGTGATCCTGAAGGCCCGCGGCAAGTGCACCACCGATCACATTTCTCCCGCTGGGCCCTGGCTCAAGTTCCGGGGGCACCTGGACAACATTTCCAACAACCTGTTCTTGGGTGCGGTGAACGCGTTTACCGGTGAGGCGGGCAAGGCAAAGCATCCCCTCACCGGCGAGGTGATGGAGGTGGCCAAGATCGCCCGCGACCTGAAGCACCAGGGAGTCCGCTGGGTGGTGGTGGGGGATGAGAACTACGGCGAAGGTTCCTCCCGCGAGCACGCAGCCATGGAACCCCGCTACCTCGGGGGTGTGGCGGTCATCGCCCGATCCTTTGCCCGCATTCACGAAACCAACTTGAAAAAGCAGGGGATCTTGCCGCTTACCTTTATGGACCCGGCGGATTACGACAAGGTGCGGGAGGGGGATCGGTGCTCCATCCTCGGCCTAGCCCAGATGGCCCCGGGCCGGCCCCTGCGGGTGGTGTTCCACCACAGCGACGGCACCGAGGATGAGGTGTTCTGCAGGCACAGCCTGTCCGAGGAGCAAATTGCCTGGTTCCGCGCCGGCTCGGCCCTCAACGTGCTGCGGCAAAAGACTTAAAAACGGGTGCCCTGGGGGCCGTAGCGCGCTACTGGGCGAGCTTGCTCTTCGGCAAAGCCTGGCCCGCCTTTCCCTGGGGGACTCTAGCGGTGAAGGCGGCAGGGAGTTTTCTCTTGGGGTTGCCCATGGGGGCAACGACCGCGGGTTGCTTTCTCATAGATCCGGCCTGGCGTAGCTTTCTTGGAATTGGTCTGTTAGGTGCGTTTACCACCTTTTCCACCCTCGCCTACGAGACAGTGGAGGCGCTGCGGCGGGGCAGTCCCTTGCAGGCGGCGGCCATGGCCTTGGGTAACTGGGCATGAGGAGTGCTTTTTTCCTGGCTCGGCTTGCACCTGGGTGAACAGTAGGAGGGCCCATGAGGCGCATTGCCGGTGAAGGGGAGTTGGTGCGCATCTTTGTCGGCGAGGGGGACCGATTTCGCGGGCAGCCCCTACATCAGGCCATGGTCCTCCTGGCGCGGGAAATGGGCTTGGCAGGGGCGACGGGGTTGCGCGGGGTGGAGGGTTTCGGTGCCCATTCGGTCGTTCACACCGCCCGCATTTTGCGGTTGTCTGAGGACTTACCCATGGTGATTGAGGTGGTGGAGATGCCGGATCGGCTGGCGAAGTTTGTGGAGCCAGTGGAGGCCATGCTGGATGAGGTGAACTGTGGCGGGCTCATCACCGTGGAACGCGCGCGCATCGTTCGATATCAGCCGGAGCGAAGCAGATCTCCGCGCTAACCGTCCCAACGCGCAACAAAATGTGGTCGGCGACGGCAGTGGTGGCCTGGGCGGGGGTGCCGCCAGGTATGTTGGCCAATAGGCGCCAGGGTACAACGGCGGTGAGGGGAAACCGCGTGCCGAGAGCGGAAGTTGAGCACTGAGAGAATGCCGAAGGGGTTGGCCCTCTTGGCGGAGCCGTTGGCGGCCCTGCCGGACAACCATCGGCGGGTGGTGGTCGCGGTATTGGAGCTCTTCCTCCGCCATTTGGCGCAGTTGGTGCAGGAGGGGTTGGCGGCGGCAGAGGAAGCAGACCTGCGGGAGTTGGAACGCCTGTGGATTGAGCTCCGCGGTGGAAAACCCACCCCCAACTGGGAGGCCGTACGGTCGCTCTTGCAGGTGCAGCTGGAGGAGTTGGAGCCCCAGCGATTGGCTGCCTATGGGCCGCTTACGGAGGAGCAGCGGGGGACGGTGGCCGCGTTGGTCCAGTGGCTGCGCAGCTCCCTAGAGCCCAAGAAGGGCTAGGCTAGGCTTCGGTGGTGAGCGCCGGTTGCAGGGCGCGGTACTGCGCCAAGCCGGCTAAGAACACCTCGGCTGCCCGCTCCAGTTTGGCCACTTCCAAGACGTAGGCGATGCGCACCTCATCCCGACCGGCCCCTGGGGTGGCGTAAAAGCCGGAGGCGGGGGCGACCATGACAGTTTCACCCCCCTCCGCAAAGTCGCGCAGGAGCCAGGCGGCAAAGTCGTCAGCGTCGTTGATCCCCTGCATCTTGACGATCATGTAAAAGGCACCCCGGGGCTTGCGCAGGATGATCCCCGGCTCGGCGGTGAGCTTGTCGTACAGCACGTCCCGGCGTCGTTGGTACTCGCGGCGGATGGCGGCGAAGTAGTCCTCCTCCAGCTGATAGGCGGCCACTGCTCCCAGCTGTTCCAGGGTAGGGGGACAGAGGCGAGCTTGACCCAGCTTGAGGCAGGCGGCCATCACGTCGCGGTTTCTGGAAATGATGGCCCCAACCCGGGCGCCGCAGGCGGAAAAGCGCTTGGAGATGGAATCCACCACGATGACCCGCTGCTCCACTTCAGGCAATTCCAATACCGAGGTGTGCTGCCGGCCGTCGTAGGTGAATTCCTTGTACACCTCGTCGGCAATGAGGAAGAGGTCGTGGCGCAGGCAAAAATCCGCCGCCCGCTCCAGTTCTTCCCTGGTCAACACGGTTCCGGTAGGGTTGTTGGGCGAACAGAGGAGCAAGGCTTTGGTGCGAGATGAAACGGCTCGCTCCAGCACCTCGTTAGGCGGCAGGTGAAACCCCTCCTCTGCGTGGGTGCGGACGGGGACCAAATGAAGGTTTGCCATTTGCGCGTAGCCGTTGTAGTTGGTGTAGAAGGGCTCGGGAACGATGATCTCCTCCTGTTGGTCGGCGACCACGCTAAAGGCAAAGAGGATGGCCTCGGACCCGCCGTTGGTGATGAGCACCTGGCTGGGGTCTAAGTGGATCTTATAGCGGGAAAAGTAGGCGCAGATGGCTTCCCGCAAGGCGGGCAGGCCGTCGCTGGGACCGTACGCCAGCACCGGGTCGGCAAAACGCGCCACGGCCTCGAGAAACTGCGGCGGGGTTGGCAGGTCCGGTTGGCCTATGTTCAGGTGGTAGATGGAAAGCCCCCGTTGCCGTGCCGCGGTTGCCAATGGGGCTAGTTTGCGGATGGGGGATTCTTGCATGACGCGGGCGCGCTGGGAGATCCTCATCGGCCCTCCTTTTGGCCCGGACCACCGGGCGGGGGCAGGGTAGCGCGCCCGCCTGTTTTTTGGCAAGCTTACCCGCGGAGGCAGCCATGAAGCTGTTGTTCGTGCGCCATGGGGAGGCGGCCGGAGCCTCCTTCGCCGGCAGCGACGCCGAGCGCCCCCTCACGACCAAAGGACGCCAACAGGCGCAGGCCCTGGCGCTCTTTCTCGCCAGCCGCGGGGTGCGGTGTGATCGCCTCTTTTCCAGCCCCCTCTTGCGGGCGCAGCAAACGGCGGAGGCGCTGGTGGCGGCCGGTGTGGCCGTGCAAGCGGAGGAATGCCCACACCTCCTGCCAGAAAAAGGCAGTGGCTCCTTGCGGCAGTTCATTGGGTCCTTGCCCGGCCCAGGCACCTACGCCTTTGTGGGTCACGAACCCCTCCTTTCGGAGGTGGCGGAGTCCCTCCTGCTGCGGGCACCCCATGGCGTCTTAGCCCTGGGGAAAGGGGCCGTGGCGTGGCTAGAGCAGGTAGAGGGGGCGTGGAGGTTGAAGGGGCTGATGGAGAGTTCATGGCTTTTGGAAGAGCGTGGGGAATCGCCGGCAAAGTAAAGGGGAACACCTAACGCTTACTGGGTTGTTCCGCTGCTTCGTGTTCCGGGCAATCCAGACGTAGCTGGGAGACGGACAAGGGTTGCTGTAAGAGCTTGCAATAAAAAGACCGTCCCGCGGGATCGGCGGTGAAAAAGCGGCAGGTGGGGCACAGTCCCGCGGAACCCATGACCCCTTGGCGCCCCAGGGCCGTGAGGAGCCGCAGCAGCTGCTGCCAGAGTACCTCCTGCCCCTCTGCCCCCAGGGTGGCCAGGGCCGCCAGGAGGGGTTCGGCAACTTGTTGGAGACTCTCGCTTTTGCTCTGGCCAGCTGGCGTGAGGCGAAAGGAAACGCGACGCTTGTTGACGGCGCTGCGGTGGGCGGCGATGAGCTTTTTTCTTCGCAGGCTGCCCAGGGCCCGGGATACGGTGGGGCGGGAGAGCCGCAACCTCTCTGCCAGCTCTTTGACACCCAGAGATGCGTCCACGGCCAGCTGGGCTAGCAAAAGACCCTGTAGTCCAGTGAGCCCGATTTGGCCTGCGGCCTGCCACTGGAGGGCTAGCACCACGTGGGCTAGCCGCTCCAGGGCAGCCGCGTTTTTTGCCATCACCGAGTCATGTTCCCGAGCCAGGGCAGGAAAGGTCTTTGCCACCGCGGCAGAATACCAGCCGGAGGGCGAGGACCAACGCGCTCCTAAGGCCGCCAGCGGGAAAACACAAAGCCGGTTTGGACCTGCGACTCGTGGCAGCTGAAGCACTGTTCCTTGGCGTTGGTGACGACCCGCCGGGTGGGGTCCCCCTGCGCAAACGCCTCAAACCCCCAGCCGCCCGTGGCGGCGAAACGCTTGTCGTCTCGCTCCATCACCGCCAGTACTTTTCGCGCCCCCTCGGTGAGGGCGTTTTCCTCACTTTGAGCCTCCAAAAGATCAAAGACGAATACCGCGCCCTTGTCAAACGTTCCCGTTTGCAACCCTTTCCTTGCTTTTTCGTTGGCGTAGACGTGGTGGATCCCACCAAAGCTGTCGTAGAGGGGGTGTCCTGGTTGAAGCACCATCGTTTTCACGTGATACCAACTCCGGTACCCTTGGGGGTAAGCCACGTGGTCCTTACCTTGGCCCTGGAGGGCCTGCCCGGCGCCCAAGAGGGCGACGGCCGCTGCCAAAGGAATGAGTGCCTTGTGCATCACGACCTCCTTTCTCTTGCAGTGGTTCACCAGTTATTGGGCGAGGTACTCGGGCGGTGAACGGTTCTGTTGAGTTATCATAAGCAGTGCTAATGATAGGGTCTTTGGGCTTTGTTGTCAAGGTCCTTTCAACCAGGGTACCCTGGTCCTGTTTCAGGGATCCGGGGCGGGGTTGGTTGGCATTTGTGAAAAATTGCGCTATATTCCCACGCCGAGGGGAGGAGGGGTGAACGCCTACATTCCGATCCTGATTTTTCTTTTAGTAGCAGTGAGCTTCCCCATCATCACCCTGCTCATCGCCCGGGCGCTGCGGGCAGGCAAGCCCCATCCGGTGAAGGACGAACCCTATGAGTGCGGGGTACCGGTCACCTCACTGGCTCACGAGACGCGTTTTTCCGTGCGTTACTACCTGATCGCCGTCCTCTTTGTGATCTTTGATGTGGAAACGGTGTTTCTGTTCCCGTGGGCGGTGATGCTGGACCGCTTGGCCCTCTTTGGTTTTGTGGAGATGGTGGTGTTCCTCGCCATCCTGGTGGTAGGCTACGTCTACGCCTGGCGGAAGGGAGCGCTGCAATGGGCATAAATGAGGGGCAGTTGCCAGCTAGCGTCTTCACCTCGCTTTACGATGCGGTGTTCAACTGGGCGAGGAAAAACTCTCTATGGCCCATGCAGTTTGGTTTGGCCTGTTGCGCCATTGAGATGATGGCGGTGCTGGATCCCCGTTATGACATGGCACGCTTCGGCGCCGAAGTGTTTCGCGGCTCCCCGCGGCAGGCCGACCTGATGATCGTAGCGGGGACCGTCACGGAGAAGATGGCTCCCATCGTCAAGCGCCTCTACGACCAAATGGCGGAGCCCAAGTGGGTGATCGCCATGGGTTCCTGTGCCATTTGCGGAGGACCCTACCGCACCTACGCCGTGACCCAAGGTGTGGATCGCATCATTCCGGTGGACGTGTACGTCCCCGGGTGTCCCCCCCGTCCAGAGGCTCTGCTGTACGGCCTCATGCAGCTGCAGAAGAAAATTGACCGCATGAGCGTGGCCCGGAAAGCAAGCTGAGGCAAACCATGGCTGACGAAAAAGAAAACCAGTCACCTCCGCCGCCAAAAAAACCCTGGGAGGAAAAACCGGTCCCGCCCCAGCCCCAGGACGCTCGCGAACACCCGCTGGTGTTGGAGGTGGAGCGGGCTTGTCCAGGAAGGGTGAGGGAAGCGGTGGCCTTTGCCGGCCAGATTACCCTCAAGGTGGAGTTGGAGCACCTCCTGGAGCTCTTGGCCGCCCTGAAAGGACTTGGGTACGCCTTTCTGGTGGACCTTACCGCTGTAGATTGGAAGGACCGACCCGAGGGCCGCTTTGAGGTGGTGTACTGGGTCCACCGGTTTGCGGATTCGGCCCGCCTGCGGGTGAAGGCCCCCGTGCCCGAGGGGGCGGAAGTGCCATCCGTGGTGGAGCTATGGCCCACCGCCAACTGGATGGAGCGGGAGGTTTTTGACATGTTTGGCATATACTTTGCCAACCACCCCAACCTGGAACGCATCCTCACCTGGGAAGGGTTCCAGGGCCATCCCTTGCGCAAGGACTTTCCCGTGGAAGGGGTGGACACGGGAGCGGCTATCTACCCCGACGTGTTCCCCCCCGGGGGTGGGCCGGTGAAGCCCAAGGGGGGAGCGTGACCTATGGCTGATTTACAGGCAACCTTGCTGGGCGGCGAGGAGATGGAAGTCTCCTTTGGCCCGCAGCACCCCGCCACCCACGGGGTCTTGCGGCTGCAGCTGAAGGTGGATGGCGAACGCATCGTGAATGCCAAGCCCATCATTGGTTACCTTCACCGCGGCACGGAAAAGCTTTTTGAGCGAGAAACCTACCCCCAGTGCATCCCGCACACCGACCGCATGGACTACACCGCCGCCGCCACCAACAACCAGGGTTTTGTGGGGGCAGTGGAAAAGCTCATGGGCATCACCATCCCCCCCAGAGCGGCGTACATCCGCATGATCTTGGCGGAGCTGCAGCGCCTTTCCTCCCATATCATTTGGCTGGCCACCCATGCCTTGGACATCGGTGCGGTGACCCCATTTTTCTACACCTTCCAAGAGCGGGAGAAGATCCTGGACCTGTTTGAAGAGTACTGCGGGGCCCGTCTCACCCTCAATACCATGCGCATTGGCGGGGTTCCTTGGGACTTACCCGAGGGATGGACCGAACGCTGTCGCCGCTTTGTGGAGGAGCTGCCCAAAAAAATTGAGGACTGGGAACGCCTGCTGACCAACAACCGTATCTGGAAGGCGCGCACGGTAGGGGTTGGCGTGATTGACGCGGAAAAGGCCATTGCCTGGGGCCTCACGGGTCCCCCGCTGCGGGGCAGCGGGGTGCAGTGGGATATCCGCAAGGTGTTCCCCTACGACCACTACGACGAGGTGGAGTTTGATATCCCCATCGGCAAGAACGGGGACACCTACGACCGCTACCTCGTGCGCATGGAAGAGATGCGCCAGTCGGTGCGCATTATTCGCCAGTGCTTGGACAAGCTTCCCGACGGTCCTGTGATGGCTTGGGTGCCCAAGGTGATCCGCCCCCCAAAGGGGGAGGTGTACTTTTCCGTGGAAGGGCCGAAAGGGGAGCTGGGTTATTACATCGTTTCCGACGGTGGTGTCACCCCTTACAGGGTGCGGGTGCGCCCTCCCTGCTTTGTTAACCTCCAAGCCCTTCCCGAAATGGTGAAAGGGCATTTGGTGGCCGACGTGGTGGCCGTCATTGGCACCCTGGACATTGTGCTGGGGGAAATTGATCGCTAGGGGTGGGTATGAGCGAGCTCCTCTGGACCTACGTGGGTATACCACTGCTCAAAATCTTGGTGATCTTGCTGGCCTTGGTGTTGTTGGCCGCCTATTTGTCCTGGTTTGAGCGCAAGCTTCTCGCCTACATGCAAATACGCCTCGGCCCCAACCGCGTGGGACCCAGGGGGTGGTTGCAACCCATCGCCGATGCCCTGAAACTCTTCGTCAAAGAGGATCTGACCCCTGGTTTCGGGGAGAAGTTTGTGTTCCTCTTGGGCCCGGTGTTGATCATCGTCCCCGCCTTGTTGGTCTTTAGCGTCATTCCCTTTGGCCCTTCCCCTAACCTCTTCATCACCGACGTGAATATCGGTGTGTTGTTCGTTTTGGCAGTAAGCTCCATCGGGGTGTACGGCATCATCCTTGGAGGGTGGGCATCCAATAACAAGTTTTCCCTCATGGGAGGTCTGCGCTCAGCGGCGCAGCTCATCTCGTACGAAGTGCCCATGGGCTTTTCCG
The DNA here is from genome assembly GCA_025060245.1 of Thermoanaerobaculum sp. Classification (GTDB taxonomy): domain Bacteria; phylum Acidobacteriota; class Thermoanaerobaculia; order Thermoanaerobaculales; family Thermoanaerobaculaceae; genus Thermoanaerobaculum. Next base: position 11,483 of record JANXCP010000019.1, read on the forward strand.
TGGTGACGGTGCTGGTGATGGCGGAATCGCTCTCCCTGGTGCGCATCGTAGAGGCGCAAAGGGAGGCCGGGGTGTGGTTCATCTTCCCCGGGTTCGTCGCGTTCTTCATTTATTTCGTTTGTGGCATCGCGGAAACCAACCGCAACCCCTTTGACCTTCCCGAGGCTGAGTCCGAGTTGGTGGCCGGCTACCATACGGAGTATTCGGGGATGAAATTTGCCTTTTACTTTTTGGCGGAGTACGCCAACATGGTGGTGGTTTCCTCCATGGCCACGGTCATGTTCCTGGGAGGCTGGCTGCGGCCATTCCCCAACGTGGCAGCTCTGAACTTCCTTGACGTGGTCCCCCCCCTGGGTTGGTTTCTCTTGAAGGTGGCCTTTTTCCTTTTTGTTTACATTTGGTTTCGCGGGACCTTCCCGCGTTACCGCTTTGACCAGCTCATGGGCCTGGGTTGGAAGGTGTTGCTCCCCGTGAGCCTGGTGAACTTGTTGGTGGTGGCGTACTTTGTTGCGCTGCCAAGGGGGCAGGTATGAGCCTTTGGGGTTTTCTTGCCAGCGTCATTCCCTTGGACTTGCTCACCGGGTTGAAAACCACAGGCAAACACCTGTTTGCCCGAAAGGCCACGGTGCAGTACCCGGAACAGCGCCTGGAACCAGCGGATCGCTTCCGGGGTATGTTCGGGTACTCCCTGGAGCGATGCAACGTGTGTAGGGCCTGCGAGAAGGCTTGCCCCATTGGCATCATCCACATTGAGTCCCATTGGGAAGAGTACGAAGTGGAGGGGAAAAAGCGCAAGAGGCAGGTCATCGACCGGTACGACATTGACGTGAAGCGCTGCATGTTCTGCAACCTGTGCGCCGAAGCCTGCCCCACGGAAGCGGTGTGGTTGACGACGAAGACCTATGAGGCGGCGGCCTACGAGCGCAACCACGCCCTCTACTTTGACAAAGAAAAGCTCATGCGCTGGGATGGCGTCAAGCCGTTTCCTGGGGTCAAGACCCCTGCCGAGGGAGGCCTCCCCTACTTTTCGTTAGGCGGGGAGAAGGAGGAGGAACAGTGATGCAGTTCCTCGTGACGCACTTTGCCCAAGCCGTGTTCATGCTCTTGGCCCTCTTTTGCCTGGGGGGGGCGGTGGGGGTGGTGCTGTTCCGCCAACCGGTGCACGCTGCCCTGTCCTTGCTGGCCAGTTTTCTCGGCGTGGCGGGCTTGTTTGTTTTGGCCCAGGGGGAGTTCCTGGCCGCGGTGCAAGTGCTGGTCTATGCCGGTGGCGTGATGGTGCTGTTTTTGTTTGTCATCATGTTTGTGAATGTTCGCACTGTTGGCAAAGAGGTCCAGTACCTTCGACCCCTGGTGCCAGCGGCGGTGGTGGGTGCACTTCTCTTTTCCGCCCTTGCCTTGACCGCCCTGTGGGCGCTTTCGCGCCGTCCCCTGCAAGACCCCTCACCCTTGGCCATGGTGGAGGGAGCGATGGTGGGTAATACGGAGGCGGTGGGGTGGGTTTTGTACCGCGATTACCTTTTGCCGTTTGAAGTGGTCTCGGTGTTGCTGTTGGTGGCCATGGTGGGGGCCATCGTGCTGGGGCGCAAACCTAAGGAAGGAGAGAGGCCATGATCCCCGTGTCCTGGTACCTGGTGGTGTCGGTCCTCTTGCTGGCCTGTGGGTTAGTGGGGTTGGCAGTGCGCCGGAATTTCATCACCGTGCTGATGAGCGTGGAGCTGATCCTCAACGCGGCGAACCTGAACTTTGTTGCCTTTGCCCGTCAGCTGGGCGACGTGGCCGGGCAAGTGTTCCCGGTGTTCGTCATCACCATCGCTGCCGCCGAGGCGGCCATCGGCCTCGGGATCATCGTCCAGTTGACCAGGCTCAAGAGCACGGTGGCACTGGATGCCGTACAGGAGATGCGGGGTTAAGCCATGGACGCGGTTTTGGGTTTGGTACTGCTGTTCCCGCTTTTGGGTGCCTTGACCAATGGGCTTTTGGGACACCGCCGCGGGTGGTCGAAGAAGACCACGGCTGCGGTGGCCCTTTTGGGCAGCGGGCTGGCCATGGTGGCGGCTTGGGTCGCCATTGGCCATTGGCTTATCCACTTTGGTCGCCACCACGCCTGGTACGTGAAGCTCTTTTCCTGGATCCCAACCCTTTGGGGTCAGACCACCTCTGGGCAGCTGGCTCCCTTTACCGTTGACTTCGCGTTGCGGTTGGATGGGTTGTCGGCGGTGATGGTGTTTTTTGTGACGTTGGTGGGTTTTTTGATTCACGTGTACTCGGTGGGGTACATGGACGGGGAGGGGGCGCGGGGGTATGCGCGGTACTTTGCGTACTTGAACTTGTTCATGTTTGCGATGTTGACGTTGGTGTTGGGGGCGAACTTAGTGGTGATGTTTGTGGGGTGGGAGGGGGTGGGGTTGTGTTCGTATTTGTTGATTGGGTACTACTTCACGGAGGGGTGGTGTGCGTCGGCGGGGAAGAAGGCGTTCATTGTGAATCGGGTGGGGGATTTTGGTTTTTTGTTGGGGATTTTTTTGGCGTACAAGGTGTTTGGGACGGTGGATTTTGCGGAGATAGGGCGGTTGGTGGAGGGGAATCCTTCTGGGTATGAGGGGTACTTGAACGCGGTGGGGTTGTTGTTGTTTGTGGGGGCGGTAGGGAAGTCGGCGCAGTTGCCGTTGTACGTGTGGTTGCCGGATGCGATGGCGGGTCCGACGCCGGTATCGGCGTTGATTCATGCGGCGACGATGGTGACGGCTGGGGTGTACATGGTGGCGCGGGCGAACGTGGTGTACCGGTACGCGCCGGAGGCGATGGTGGTGGTGGCGGTGGTGGGGGGTTTGACGGCGGTTTTTGCGGCGAGTATTGGGTTGGCGCAGAACGATTTGAAGAAGGTGTTGGCGTACTCGACGGTGAGTCAGTTGGGGTACATGTTTTTGGCGGCAGGGGCGGGGGCGTTTGGGGCGGCGATGTTTCACGTGTTCACGCATGCGTTTTTCAAGGCGTGTTTGTTTTTGGGGGCTGGGAGTGTGATCCACGCTTTGGGTGGGGAGCAGGATGTGCGGCGGATGGGTGGGTTGCGGGGGAAGTTGCCGACGACGTATTGGACGTTTGTGGTGGCGACGTTGGCGTTGGCGGGGATTCCGGTGTTTTCGGGGTTTTTTTCCAAGGATGAGATTTTGGGGCGGGTGTTTGCGGCGGGGGTTGGGGATTTGCACGGGTACGGGCGGGTGTACCTGGGGTTGTGGGTGTTGGGGGTGGTGGGGGCGTTTTTGACGGCGTTTTACATGTTTCGCGCGGTGCACATGGTCTTTTCCGGGCAGTACCGTGGGGAGGCGGAGCGGTTGCACCACGTGCACGAGGCGCCGGCGACGATGGCGTGGCCCTTGCGGATTTTGGGGGTGGGTTCGGTGGTGGTGGGTTTCGTGGGGATGGGCAAGGCAGTGACCTTCGGGGCGGATGTGAACTGGTTTGAGCACTTCCTGCATGACACCGCCCCGGTGGTGGCAACCGCCCACCTGAGCCTGGGCCTGGAATGGGTCCTGATCCTCCTCTCCGTGGGCGTGGCCGGCCTCGGCATCTTCCTCGCCACCCGCTTCTACACCGGCCCCCACGCCTTCCAAACCCCCCAACACCTCACCCAACGCTTCCCACGCCTCTATGCCCTCCTCGCCAACAAGTACTACGTGGATGAAGTGTATGAGAAGACCATCGTAAAGCCGCTGGAACGCACATCGTACTTTTCCTGGAAAGGGTTGGACACTGTGGCAATTGACGGCACCCTCAACGCCTTGGCCTTCTTTACGGAAATTGCCGGCGACTTCCTCCGCTTTTTACAAACCGGCAACGTGCGCAACTATGTGCTCTGGATTCTAGCCGGCGCGGCGGCGTTCGTGGTTTTGCTTGCGGTGTGAGGGAGGTGCATCCGTGGAACTTGTGAGCTTTCCACTTTCAACCATGATCTTCCTCCCCGGGCTTGCAGGCCTCGTCTTGCTCCTGCTGCCTTCGCGATGGATTGCATTGCACCGGTGGGTCTCGTTTTTGGTGTCCCTGGCCACCTTGGCGCTGGCTTTGACCGTCCTTTCCCGCTTTGATCCCAACGTGGGTGATTTTCAGCTCACGGAGAGCGCCCCCTGGCTGCCCAGTTTAGGGATTTCGTATCGCGTGGAGGTGGACGGGCTCTCGCTGCTGCTGGTGTTGCTCACCGCCCTCCTGCAGCCGGTGGTCTTCCTCTCCTCCTGGGGTTCCATCCAGGACAAAGTAAAGGGCTACTTGGTCAGCATGCTGGTGTTGGAAACTGGGGTTTTGGGCGCCTTCCTCGCCACCGATTTATTCCTCTTTTACGTGTTTTGGGAGCTGATGCTCATCCCCATGTACTTCATCATTGGCGTTTGGGGGGGAGAACGGCGCGTGTACGCTGCGGTCAAGTTTGTCCTCTTTACCCTCGCGGGTAGCCTCCTGATGCTTGTGGCCATTCTGTACATGGCCTTTCAGTACAAAGCCCAAACAGGAACCTATTCCTTTGCGTACGCCGATTGGCTTGCGGTTCAGTTGCCCATGGCTGAAGGCTTCTGGGGCTCACCGCAGATGCTGGCCTTCGCCGCCTTTGCCCTTGCCTTCGCCATCAAGGTGCCGGTTTGGCCCCTGCACACCTGGCTCCCCGATGCCCATACCGAGGCTCCCACTGGCGGTTCCATCATCCTGGCTGGGATTCTGCTCAAGCTGGGTACCTACGGGTTGCTGCGTTTTAACCGCGCCCTGTTCCCCGAAGCGTGGGAACGATCGCGGAGTTTTTTCATGATCCTAGCGGTGGTGGCCATCATCTACGGCGCCCTCGTTTCCTGGGCACAGAAGGATATGAAGCGCCTGGTGGCCTTTTCTTCGGTTTCCCACATGGGTTTCATCATCCTGGGAATGTTCGCCGGCGGCGTGGTAGCCACCCAAGGGGCGCTGCTGCAAATGGTCAACCACGGTTTGTCCACCGGCGCCCTGTTTCTGTTGGTGGGGGTCCTCTACGACCGTCGCCACACGCGGATGATTGAAGACTACGGCGGTTTAGCGGCGGTGATGCCGCTGTACACCGGTACGTTCCTCTTAGCTACCCTCGCCTCGGTGGGTCTGCCCGGGCTCAACGGCTTCGTCGGGGAATTTCTTATCCTCTTAGGTACCTACCAGAGCCAACCGGTGGCCGCGGCAATTGGGGCCACGGGCGTGATCCTCGGCGCCGTGTACATGCTCAGCTTAGTGCAAAGGGTATTTTGGAACCCCTTGAGCCATGAGGAAAACCTTAACCTGCCCGATATTTCCTGGCGGGAGCTCACCAGCTTCGCGCCGTTGGCCGTGTTGATGGTGTGGATTGGGGTTTACCCAACAACCTTCCTTTCCCTGTCTGAAAAAGCAGTGCAAAAGCTCCTTGGAGGCTAACGTTGATGGCCCTTTGGCTTGAGAGCATTGTTCCTGAGCTCATCCTCATTGGCGTTGGCGCGCTGCTGGTCCTGGGAGACGCCTTCGCCCGCCGCTGGCGACCCGCATTCCCCTGGATCACCCTAGCTGGCGTTCTCGCAGCGCTGGGGAGCCGATGGCTTGTGCCGGCGGAAGGGCTCGTGTGGGAAGGGGTGTTGGCCGTAGACAGCCTGGGGCGATTTGTGGACAGCTATATCCTCGCTGCCGCTGCCCTGGCTTTGCTCATGGCCGATCCGTTCTTAGCCCGCACTCAAAGCCGTTTCGGCGAGTTCTACGGGTTATTGCTCTGGGCCGCCGCCGGTGCCATGGCCATGGCCAAGGCAAACCACCTCCTGGTGGTTTTCGTCGGTCTAGAACTCCTCTCTATTGCCCTGTACGTGCTGAACGCCTTCCTGCGGGACAACATCCTCTCCTTGGAGGCAGGGTGGAAGTACTTGGTGGTGGGCGGCTTTTCATCAGGGTTGTTCCTATTCGGTGCCGCCCTGCTTTACGGCGCCACAGGGACCTTGTACCTTCCTGCCCTGTTAACGGCACCCGTAACCGACGGTTTTTTGATGCCGATGGCGCTGGCCCTCCTGGCATCTGCCCTGGCCTTTAAACTGGCCGTGTTTCCCTTCCACGCCTGGGCGCCAGACGTCTACCAAGGCTCTCCCACTCCGGTCACCGCCTTTCTTTCGGTTGTTCCCAAAGGCGCAGCCTTAGTGGTCCTGGCACGGTTGATCGCCGCTGCCTCACCCCAGGTCCTCGCACCTCGGTGGACGGCTGTGCTGGCCGGTTTAGCCGTGGGTTCCATGGTGTTGGGCAATTTGGCCGCCCTTGCCCAGCGGGATCTCAAGCGGATGCTGGCGTATTCCGGGATCGCCCACATGGGGTATGCCCTTGTGGGTTTGGTGGCCTACGGAGCCGAAGGAGTGACAGGGGTTTTGGTGTACCTGGCGGCATACACCTTCATGAACATGGCCGCCTTCGCAGCCGTGGCGGCGTTCTCCGAGAGCGAGGAGGAGCCCCACCTGGTCAACGACCTAGCAGGCCAAGGGTGGGAGCGGCCGGTGGTGGCCTTTGCCCTCAGCTTGTCCATGTTTGCCCTAGCCGGTATTCCTCCAACCATCGGCTTTGTGGGGAAGTTCCTCGTGTTCCGCGCTGCCGTCAACGCTCACATGGTGTGGCTGGCGGTGGTGGGTGTTTTGGCGAGCTTGGTGTCCGTCTTCTACTATGTGCGCGTGGTGTATTATCTCTACATGAAGCCGTTACCCAAGCGTAAGCCCGCCTTTGCCGAGCCCTGGCCGATCAAGCTCCTCTCGGCGGCGTGCGTCGTCGCCATTGTGGTCTTGGGTGTGTTCCCGCAGACGCTGGTGCGGCTTGCGCAGGAGGCAACCGGGCTTCTGGGGAGGTGAGGCATGGCGTTCAAGCGCTACATCCCGGTGGAGAGCATTTCCGAGCTCACCATAAACCGCCTGTCCGTCTACCTTCGCTGCCTAGATCGCCTGGAACAGGAAGGCGTGCTCACGGTGTCCTCGCAGGAGATGGCCGACCGCTTCCACCTGAATTCCGCCCAAATCCGCAAGGACTTGGCCTACTTTGGCGAGTTTGGCATTCGCGGTGTAGGGTACAACGTAGCTCAGCTGAAAGAACATCTGGTTAACATCCTCGGGCTCAACGAGCAGCGTCACGCAGTCATTGTGGGCGCGGGAAACCTGGGCACCGCCTTGGCCCACTACTCGGGATTTAACACCGGCGGTTTTCGCATTGTAGGAATCTTGGACAACGACCCCAAGCGAATTGGCGCCCAAATCCCAGGGGGCCTGGTCGTGGAGGACGTGAAGTTTTTGCCAGATATTGTGAAAGAACGGAATGTGCACATTGGTGTGATCACCGTCCCCGCCACTGCCGCGCAAAAAGTTTTTGACGCTCTCGTGGAGGCAGGGGTGCAGGCAGTGCTGAACTTTGCCCCAACCCAGCTCAAGGGGCACCCTGAGGTGAAGCTGAAGAACGTTGATCTAAAAATTAACTTGGAGCTACTGTCCTTCTTCCTGACCCAAGCGGGACGTTTCATTCCCGCTACCGCCTAAGGCGCCGGGCGGGAAGCTGCGGGCCTTTTGGCGGCGGCTCCCCAGGCCTCGCGTAGGCGCCGGGCGACGCGATCCTGCCGAGCTTGCAACTGCGCCATCTCCACCCGATAGCGACTGAGAACGACAAAGGATGCTTCGTCGGCGGTTTGCTGAGTTCGTTCTTCCGCAAGACGCGCCAGTGCTTCCTGCAACGAGGTTATTTGCGCTTGGAGAAACTCACGCGTGGCTTGGTCCTTCGTATGCTGTGCCTGGAAGCGGAGCTCCTCCACGCTCCGCCGCAGCTCCCTTTCGAGGCGCAGGGCATCCTCCTGTCTTCCTTTCAACGCCGTAAGCCTGGCCACCGTTTCTTGAATTGCACGGTAGCGCGCGGGATCAATACCTAGGGCCTTGGCAGCGTCCTTTTCCACGACCGTGAGTTCCAAAAGCTCGCGGGTGGGAGCGGCTGGGGAATTCTGCCAACGGTCCAACGCCTCCTCCAAGCGACCCAAGGCCTTCCTTTTCACCGCCAGGTAAACCTCCATGTCCTCGTCGGTTAGGGCTCGGGAAGCGACCTCTTTCTCCGGGGTGGGGGTGGGTGGTGGAAGGTGTTTCCCCGAAGGCGCTGGTTTGCATGCGCAAACGCTCAGAACCAACAGGACCACCACAGGCCGCACAGCAAATACGCTACCATGAACTTCATGCAGACTCTCACCCAAGGCCTGGGGGTTGGCCGGATTGGCAGCGGTCTTCGGGGAAACAGGAAAGCGCGCTGATCTGAGGCGCTACAATGACCTCCGTGACGAGGATTGGCAAGTACGAAATCGCTGAACAAGTGGGCATGGGCGGATTTGGTGTCGTGTACAAGGCGTGGGATCCTTATATCCAACGTTGGGTAGCCCTCAAAACCTGCAATGCCACCGATCCGGAAACCACCCAAAGGTTTTTCCGCGAAGCTCAGCTGGCGGGCAACCTGCAACATCCAAACATCACCATGATTTACGACTTTGGGGTGGAAAACGAGACCCCGTATTTCGTGCAGGAGTTTCTCTCCGGGGTGGATTTAGACGAGCTCATGGGGCAAAGGCCCCTCTCCTTGGAGGCCACCCTGGCCATTCTGCTGCAGGTTTGTGCGGGTCTGGAGTACGCCCATTCCCGCGGTGTGGTGCACCGCGATATCAAGCCCGCCAACGTGCGCGTCTTGGAGGATGGCACCGTCAAGATCATGGACTTTGGCATTGCCAAATCCTTACAGAGCGAAAGTCGCCTGACGCAAACTGGAATTGCCCTCGGCACCGCTGGTTACCTCTCCCCCGAACAGCTTTCTGGGAAGCCCATTGATCACCGCAGCGATATCTTTTCCCTGGGTGTGATGGCCTACGAAATGGTGACGGGGGCGCGGCCTTTTGCCGGGCCAAACCTCTCCAACATCATTTACCAAATCCTTAGCCAGGACCCGGTGAGCCCTCGGCAGCGGAATAAGAACTGCCCCGAACGGCTGGAAAAGGCCATCCTCAAGGCCTTGGCCAAGGACCCGGCGCGTCGCTTCGCCAACGTCCGCGATTTTGCCCGCGAGCTCAAGCAAACCCTCGCTGAGCTACCTGTAGCGGGGAAAGGCGAGACCACCACGGCCATCGTGCGCGGGGAACTGGCCCGTTGGGCCGGTGAGAGCCCTGCGGAAATTACCAGCGCCACACAGCTTTCCGCCGCTCCCCTCGACCACTACCCCACCCAACCGGTGTCTCAACCGCGGCGGCTGCCCTGGCTCGCCGTGGCGACCTTGGCAACCGTGGGGGTTGCCGCTGCGGCCTATTTCCTCTCCTTGCAACCGCGGGAAAAACGCCAACCAGTGGCGGCAGTGGAGGTTGCCACGCCCACCCCACCTCCACCCCCAACCCCCACGGCGGTGGTCTCACCCACTCTGGTCCCCGTGGAAGTGGTGGTTCATCCACCCGCCGAGGTGGATGTGGACGGAAGGCCTTTGGGCAAGATTGCCCGCGAAGTGGTGCCCCTTTCCCTCGGAGTGCACCGTTTCCGCCTGAGGATCCCCGGCTTTGTGGAGCGCACTGAAGAGGCCGAGGTGCGCTTGGACACCACCAGCCTCACGTTTAATTTGCCCCGCTTTGGCATCCTAAACGTGGTGCCCGACATGGATGTGCCTATCCGCGGCACCGAGGTGCGCATTGATGGACGTGCCGCCGGTTCCCTTCCCTTGACCGGTAAGAAGCTTGCCGTGGGCACCCACGAGCTCCTGGTTCTTTGGCCGGATGGTTCCACTTTTGCGGCGCAAGTGGAGATTACGGACACCGGCCCGACCAACGTGGTCGCTCGCCCGGGAGGCACCTTTCCCTAGGGAAAAACTGGAGAACCAGTACAGCTGAAGGCTTTGCAGGGGCCTTCTGGGTTGTTAGACTCTTCCCATGAAACGAGCCCCGGTGGCCATGCTCCTCTTCCTTTCCCTGGCCGGCTCGGCCCTGGCGCAAACTACCCTAGATCGCGCCCACGAGGCCTTCCGCCAAGGGCAGTGGCAAAGGGCGGCCCAACTTTTCACCCAGGCGGCCGAGGAAACCCCAGAACCGCGCAGCCGCGCGGAAATTCGTGTCAAGTTGGCTTGGACGTATTTTTTCGCCCTAAAAAACCGCAGCAGAGCCGAACAGAGCCTGCGTCAGGCACTGCAGGAAAACCCTGACTTGGAAATCATCCCCGACCTGTACACGGACGATTTCGTCGCCCTGTTTGCCCGGGTCAAGGCGCAGGTCGCAGCTTCACCGGGACCTTCACCCACACCGCGACCGACGGCACCCGTCACCTCCTTAGCGGCCCTTCGTGCACGCCTTGCCACGGCCGTGGACGCCATCGCCTTGGAAGCACTCCTGCAAGAAGCCCGGGCCGCTGAGGTGGGCCAATCCCCGGCGGCGTTGCCCGACCTCCTGGAACTGGAGGCGGACATCCTGGACCGGTTGGGTCGTCCCCAGGAAGCCCTCCGTTACCGCGGGCGCGCCCAGGCGTTGCGCACCGTAGCCCAAGCGGCCCCGGGGACCACCGTGGTGCCACTGGAGATGATTCGCCAGGCGCGACAGCACCTGGTGGCGGGCCAGCCCCAGGACGCCATCGCCCTCCTCCAAGGGGTCTTGGATGCGCTGCCCGCCTGCATACCCGCTTTTGAGGTGTTGGCCCAGGCTTACCTGGATGCAGGGCTGTTTGACGAGGCCTATAGCGCCCTGCAAACCGCCCTCATGGGCAACGAGAAACCGGAGCTGCTTCTCGCCCTCGGGGAGCTGGAGCTGGCGCGGCGCCGCCCCAACGCCGCACGCGACGCCTTCCGCCGTGCCGTTACATTGGACCCCAGTAACGATCGGGCCTTAGCAGCACTGGGACTGCTCGTCGCCTCCCTGGAGGACTACCCCTCGGCTAAGGAGTACCTAGACCAAGCCCTGAAGGCCAACGGAACCTTGTTCCAAGCCCGGGTCACGCGGGCCCAACTGGCGCTCTTGGAAGGGAGTCCTCAGGAAGCAGTGACCCACCTCCTGCGGGCGCTGCAGGTTCGCCCCCAAGATCCTTGGGCCACAGGTTGGCTTGGGGTCGCGTATTTGGCTTTGGGGGACGTGGCGGCGGCCGAGACCCGCCTGCGCTCGGCCACGCAAGGGGGGGCGCAGGAGTTCACACTCTTCTGGGCCGAGGCCATGCTGCGCCAGGGACAAGCAGCCAAGGTGCTCACCATGCTGGCGGCTGACGATCCAAACCCTCACGCCCAGCTCCTGCGCGCTCACGCCCTTTTGGCCACGGGCAGGACCAGCGAAGCGCTGGAGCTCCTGGAGCGCTTAGTGAAGCTCTACCCGACCAAGGGTGAGGTGCGGTACCTCTTGGGCTACGCGCAATTTGCCCTTCGCCAGTGGGCCCAAGCTTGGGAAACCTTAAAGATAGCGCAGGAGCTACGCGGGGCACCCCAGCACGTGAGCCAAGCCGTCAGCTCGGCGGCCAAGGCCAGCCAGGCACAACAGCTCATGGACTCCGCTTTGGTCCCGCCCCCCCTTCCTCCCCGGAGGTGAGCCGCTCCACCAACTCTAGCAGCATGCGCGCCGTGGCACCCCAAATACGGTGGGGTCCGTAGTGCAACACCGGGGAGCGCACCCGCTCGCCCTGCCATACGAACTCCTGCTCCTCCACCAACAGCGGGTTAGCGAGGACGGAGAAGGGAACGGGCACCACCGCGGCCACTTCCCGCGGGTCAGGCTGCAGGACGTGGGGGTAGGGGAGCGCGCCCACTACCGGTGAGATCACGAAGTTGGTGACGGTCAGCAGGTCATTGAGGTGGCCGAGGACCATCACCGATTCCTCAACGATCCCCAGCTCCTCTCGTGCTTCTCGCAGGGCCGTGGCCACCTCATCCCGATCTTCGGGGTCCTTTGCCCCTCCCGGAAAGGCATACTGGCCTGGGTGGTGGAGCAGGTGATCGGCACGACGGGTCAGCAACACCCAAAGCTCTCCACCGGCCACATACAGGGGCACCAACACCGCCGCAGGGGTCGCACCGGAAAGGGCGAGGCGACGAACAGGCTTGGCCTCTAGCCTCCTGGCCACCTCTTCAAACCACACGACCACCCCCTAAACCCTTTGCTCCCCGTCCTGCCTTGTCCTCCGTCAGTTCAGCCACGGCCGCAAGGAGCGCGTGGGCTGCCTGAGCTGGCTCATAGCCCCCTTCCTGCCAAAATCTCTTTGCCATGGCCTTGCGTTCCGCCAAAGCCCCGGGGTTACAGGCGAAATGGACAAGCCACCGCACCAGGTCGGGTATGCCAGCCAGGCCGGGAGGTATGCGGCACGCTACCTCGGCCGGAAACTCCAAAAACTGCTGGTACCCACAGACGATCACCGGTCGGCCGCAGGCCAAAAAACGCAGCACCGCCGCCGAGGTCTCGCCGGCCGTGGGAAAACGTGGCACCAATCCCACGTCTGCCGCTGCCAACACATCCGCCAACTGCTGGGCTGTCACGTAACCCAAAAGCTGCACCCGGTCATCCATGCCAAGCTCACGCACCCTATGGCTCAGTTTGGCGCCTTCAACCCCTTCACCCACCACCAACAGGCGTACCGGCCACTGCAGTTCCTTCAAAGCTGCCATGGCCCGTAACAGGGTTTCCAAACCCTTGGCCGGGGTGAGAAAACCCAAGTGAACCGCCAGGAGCTCCTGCTCGCCAATCTGGTGTTCGTTTCGGAAACGCCTGCCGTCTCCACCGGCCAGGGAGGCCACCCCCAAAGGGACCTGCAGCACAGCAAGCCCTGGCATTTCTTGCTTCACTGCTTGCGCCGCGGTGCGGTTGTGCACGATCACGCCCTGGGCGTACCGAAGGTAGGCTTTCCGCGCCGGAAAGAGAAAGGGATCCAGAGGCCCAAAGTAACCCCACCGCCGCGCCTGGGCTAGCGCCCGCCCCGCGGGGCCAGCGGCCAGCTCCAGCTCCTCGGCAAATCGCCCCCAATCCCCAGTGGCAGCAGCTTCTTCCACCAAGAGGTGATGCAGCACCGTGTCGTGCAACACCACCACCCCGCCATAAGCCCGCAGCCGTTGGGCGACCCAAAGGTGGTACGGGTTGTTGCCCAGGTGGAGGAGTTGGGTGGCAGCAGGGGGAGTGTCCGCGTCGCACCAGCTAACCAGCTTCCCCCAGGGTGGAGATGCGTCCCACCCAGGCGGGCGTACCACCGTCACAGCGCAGTGGGACGCCACATGGGGGAGCAGCTCGTCGGCGTAATCGGCCACACCGGAACGAGTGGGAGGCAACGGCGAGCACCAAACGAGTCGTCGCACCGCTAGGCTTGCTGGGCTTCTAAAACCTGTTGGCGCAGATAGGCTTCAATGAAGCCGTCCAAATCCCCGTCTAGGACCCGATCCGCATCCCCCACCTCGTAGCCCGTTCGTAGGTCCTTCACCAGCCGGTAGGGCTGGAGGACGTAGGAGCGGATTTGGTTACCCCAGGCGGTCTCCTTTTTGGGCCCCTTAATTTTTTCCAGCTCTTCCTCGCGCTTTTTTTGCTCCAGCTCAAAAAGGCGAGCCCTGAGGACCTTCATGGCCGTGGCCAAGTTCTTAATCTGGGACCGCTCGTTTTGGCAACTTACCACGATACCCGTGGGCAAATGGGTCACACGGACAGCGGAGTAAGTGGTGTTGACCCCCTGTCCCCCAGGACCGGAGGCACAGAAGCGGTCAATGCGCAGGTCCTTTTCGTCAATGGTGACGCTCACCTCCTCATCCACCTCCGGGTACACGTGAACCGAGGCAAAGGAGGTGTGGCGTCGCCCTTGCGCGTCAAAGGGAGAAATACGCACCAACCGGTGAATGCCGTTCTCGGCCTTCAGGTAGCCGTACGCGTACTCCCCGCGCACTAAGACCGTCGCCGCCTTGATACCGGCTTCTTCAGCGTCTTGTACGTCCAACACCTCCGCGGTAAAGCCGCGCCGCTCGCACCAGCGCAGGTACATGCGCAAGAGCATATTGGCCCAGTCAGCGGATTCCGTCCCCCCGGCTCCGGGATGGATCTCCAAGTACGCGTTGTTGGCGTCGTACTCGCCGGTCATTTTGATTTCTAAAGCCAACCGCGCCAGACGAGGGGCAAGGCGCGCGATGGCCTGATCCAGCTCCTCCTCTGCTGCCGGATCCTCCGCCGCCAACTCTCCAAGCACCTGCAACTCCTCTGCTGCCTCGGCCAAAAACTTGTCGGTGCTGAGCTTGGCCTCCAAGGCGCGGACTTGCGCCATCACCTGACGGGCGCGCTCGCGATCCTGCCAAAAGTCTGCGCGCTGGGTTTCTTCGGTCAACTGGGCCAGCTGCGAGCTCAGCTGCCTGGCGTCAAAGGTACCCCCGCAACTCGCGAATTTCTTGTTCAAGCTCTAGCGCCCTTGCTCGTTTTTCTTCCAGCATAAACACCTCAGCTGAGGTGGTTGGTAGTCCACCTTCGCCCCAGCGCCGCCAGTATAACAACCGCACATGCCATCAGCGGCCAAAGGTGGAGCAAGGGCGCCAGCCGCGCTGCCGGCGTCAACTGCGCGCTCCCCTGCACCTGACCCACCAACAGCCCCTGCCTATCCAAAGGGAGCTGTTGCTGCACCACCCCGTAGGGGTCCACGATGGCCGAAATACCCGTGTTTGCCGCCCGTACCAGGTACCGACGCTGTTCCACCGCCCGTAAGATCGCCAAGGCCAGGTGCTGGTAGGGGGCAGCCGAATCGCCGTACCAGCCGTCATTGGTCACGGTAACCAAAAGCTTGGCTCCGCGCCGCACCTGTTCCGCCGCGTGGAGGGGGAAGGCCACCTCGTAGCACACGGCCCCACCCACCGGGCCGGCGGGGCCTGGCAGGGGCTTCGCCTCCCGCCCCGGGGTGAAGCCACCTACTTCGCGCACCAACGGGCGCAGAAAGGCCAGCCGACCAAAGTCGGGCACGTACTCGCCAAAGGGCACTAGGTGGACTTTGTCGTAACGCTCCACCAAGCCCTGGGGACTGACCATATACATGGAATTGAAGTACTCCCCCTCCTCACCAAAGCCGATGGAGTTGAGGGTCAGCCAAACCCCTTGGCTTGCGGAAAAGCGACGCAAGGCCTCGCGGTAGAGCGCATCGCGTTCCAGCCAACGGGGAACCGCGCTCTCAGGCCAAACCACCCATTGCGCTCCCCGCTGTACAGCCTGCTCACTTAAGCGCCAAACCCTGCCCTCAATGTCGCCGAGGTTTTGCGCGTCCCAGCGTACCTCCAGCGGCACGTTGGGTTGGATGGCGGCCACCCACAGGGGTCCACCGGCGGGACGAAAAACCGGGGAAGCCAGCCCTGCCAGGAACACAACGCCTAACGCTGCCCCTACCGCCCGTATTGGTTTCCAGCTGGGTTCCACCACGGCCTCGGCAGCGCCAAAGAGAACCACGCGGAGGGCCAAGCCGTAGGTGGTGGCGCCTAACACCGGCAGAGGTGCCAAGAGGAACGGCCAAGGCACCAAGGCCGTCACCAAGGGGTTCCAGGGGAAGTTCCAGGGTGGCAAACCCTGGACCACCTCTCCAACGGTCAGGCCCAGGGCCAAAGCCACCCCGCGCCATGGGTGCCGCACTTTCCGGCTAAGCCAAGCAGCGAGGCCCCAGAAAGAGGCCAAGACGGCGCTCATAACCCCAAGGGCGAGGAAAGCCAGCGCTCCGGCCAAATGGCCGTACCGCGTCATCACCTCCACTACCCAGAACACGGAGAACACCCAGTGGCAAAAGCCGGCCAAAAAGCCAAGGAACAGAGCACTCCTGGGGGAAAGACCCCGGCACGCGCTCAACAGAGCCACGGCCGCCAACGGGAGTGTCCCAACCCAATGCCACCGGGGAAGGGCTAAGGCCCACAACAGGCCTGCCGCCCCCGCCAGGATTCCGCGCCAAATGATCGTGCCGGTCACGCCGCTGCTGTGTTTGCTTGCCAGCGGGCAAGAAAGGATTCTGCCGCGTTCCTTCCCGCGGCGACGGCCTCGTCCACCGCGTGGTAGTCCGCCCAGTGGAGGTGGTTCACCTTTGGCGCGATGACAAAATCGGCTTCTGCCAACAGACGTTGACGGAGGGCCTGCCAGCCCATGGCTGCTGCCCGCAGCATCGCCCGCGCCACCCCATCTTTTCCGAGAAAGGCGGGGGGCAAGGCCTCACTCACCTCCACCGCCAGTACCGGGGAGCCCAACGAACGGGCAGCGCGTACGGGAATTTCCGCCACCGCCCCGCCATCCTGTAAAAAGCGCCCATCCACAGCGATGGGGTTTACCAGGCCAGGCATGGCGGAACTGGCGGCCACGGCACGCACCAGGGATCCCTTGCTCAACCACACCTCCTCCCCGGTGAGGGAGTCGGTGGCCACCGCCACGAAGGGCGCCGGTAGCGCCTCTATAGGCTGGTCAGGCAGGAAAAAGCGCACGGCATTGAGCATCTGGGCTTCCGACAA
>JANXCP010000001.1 GCA_025060245.1 Thermoanaerobaculum sp.
GTTGTGGTTGGGGTCGGTACCACCGTAGGCGTAGTCCGGTTGCGAGGGCAGCCCTTCCAGGTACGCCTGACCCCCCGGCTCGTTGATGGGGGCGTTACCCAGGAGCACGAGGCTTCCCCAATCCCGTTGGGCGCGCCGCCCCACCCGGTTGGGGGAGGTGAACACGATGGGACGCATGACGGTGCCCTCGGCCATGATCCTGGCGGTGCGGGTGATGAACAGGGTGGCCCGTGGATCACCCCCGTAGATCACCGTGCCCGGCTCAATGGTGAGGGTGGCATTGCGCACCGCCACGAAGTCCCGCAGGCGGTAGGCGCGGGTGTTCACCCAGGTGGTGTTGGAGGTGATGGCCCCGCTTACCTCTACGGTTTGCGTGACGAAGCTGTACATGGCGTTGCTACGGGCCAACAGGCGACGACCCGCTGCATCCCGCACCTCCAGCACGAACTGGAAAAGACCGGGCGTGGAGGGGGCAACAAAGGAGGGGCCCAAGGCACCGTTCACGCCAAAACCGTCCTGGGTGCCGTCGGCGGCGGAGCCAAAGAGGACGAAGTCCTCCAGCTTGGGAAGGTACACCGGCGTGGGTGTGGTCTCGCTGCCAAAGAGGTCTCGCGGCTGTGTTTGGAAGGCGCCAGTGCGCAGGGAATAGTACTCCTTCGCCCCCGTGTTCCGGTCCTGGCGGTACAGGTAAAGGGTTACAGGCCAGACCCACCCGTTAGGATCCATGCTCACGCGCAGCTGCAGTTTTTGCCCGGGTTCAAAGGTGTAGTAATTGGTCTCCAACAGCACGATGGGGTAATTGGTGGAAGTGGTGGTGGGGGCAGCGCCCAAATCCTCCACCTGAACCCAAGCAGGCTCAGCCCAGAAGGAGCCGGGAGGGGGGGTCAGGAGGACCTCCCACTGGTCCAGCTTCCCTTGGGGAGGGCCACCCCAACCTTGTCCTGAGCCTATGACGGAAAGACCGAACAACACCAGAACAAACCAACGGCGCATGCAGTTCCTCCTTTCTTCCTCGCTATTGCCAGGCGTAGCCGAGCCCAAAGCTCAGCGTACGACCGCTCTTCACGCTTCGCTGGACTTCATTTTTCTGCAGATAGCGCTCGCGCTGGTTGGTGAGGTTGGTGACCGAAAGGGTGAGCTCCAGTCCGGGGATGAGGCGGCGCAAGGATTGCTTGAACAAGAAATCCCACGTGCCACTGCTGTCTTCGTAAATGTCCGGCAAGCCGTAGGCTCCCACTTCCGAGAGGCGACGCCCGGTGAAGTTGTACAGCACCCGCGCCAAGGTGTCCCATTGCGGGTAGTGGTATTCCAGGATGGCGTTGAACACGTGCTTGGCCTGGCCTTCCAGGGGGCGAGTTGTGCTGGTGACCACCGAGAGGGCCTGGCGCGGGACCGTGACCTGCGAGTCCACATAGGCGTAGTTGAAGTTACCGAAAAAGTTCCGCAGGCTCCCGTGGAGCACGGCCAGGGAGCGGCGGTACTCCAGCTCTACGCCTTTGAGGGTGGCCTGCTGGGCGTTGGTCCAAGAGCTGCGCAACTCGGTCGTGGGTTGAATGATGCGCTCAATGGGGTTTTGGATGCGCTTATAAAACACCGACGCTGCCATGACCTCCAGGGAGGTGGGGAAGCTTTCCCAGCGTAGCTCCACGGCGTCCAGCAGGCTGCGCTTGAGGTTGGGATTGCCAACAACAGAGCGACCTCCGGTGAGCTCCACGAAGGCAAAGGGAGAGAGCTCGCGGAATTCCGGCCGGTTGACCGTGCGGCTGGCCGCCAGGCGCAAGTTGGTGCGCTGGGACAGAGAGTAGGTTAGGTTCAGGGCAGGCAAGAGGTCGCGGTTCTCCAAGCGGGCGATGACCGGGTTCTTGGTGTCAAAGGGGTTGACCGTCACCACCTCTTGCACCGCCTCTTCCAGCCGCAACCCCAGCAGGGCGCGGAAACGACCGTGGGTGAAGTCCGCTTGGGCGAATCCGGCGTCCAGCCGCTGCTCGCCGGTGTAGGCGTCGTTGATTCCCGTCACCTCGCGCAGCTCAAACCCATCGGGGCGAATGTGAGAGGGCTGGAACAACAGCTCCGGGGGCAGGGAAAGGTCAAACTGGTTGGGGTTGCTGGTGACGAACTTGAAACGGCGCGCCAGGAACTCCCGCTCGCGGCGGAGGAAGTTCGCGCCCGCCTTGACGGCGGCGTAGGTGTTGGTGCTCACGGAAAAGTAAGAAGTGGTCGTCAAGGATGCGTCGGTGATCCGATCATCCAACCGGTAAAACTCCATCTTCCCCACCTCGGGGTAGCCCACTAAGAGCCGGAACACCCCATCCCCGCCTAAGCCGTACAGGTTTTCCCGCAGATCTCCGCGGTTGGCTGCCTGACCCTTGGCCAGCTTCCATTCCACAGCCAGCCCCTGCCCAACACCGGGGAGAAAGTGTTCCCCCACCAGTTGGTGGGTTACCAGGTCCTCACGGGTGTGGCGGGCGCGGAGATCACGGATGAAGTTGCCCGAGTTGGAGTTATAGCCTTCCTGGGTGCGGTCCGAGTTCCGCGCCAGGCGGCTGGCCAGCGAGGTAAAGCGAAGGCTGTGCTGCGGGTGGAGTTTCCACGCCAAGGAACCGAAAAGACCCCAACGAACCTGTTCCCCAAAGGTGACCAGGTCGTAGTCGTTGATGGGCACCATCCTGCCCCCGTCAAGGCCGAAGAAGCGCTGCTCCTCCACGCTCTTGGTGAAGTTGTGGGATTGGGTGGCGGAAACGACGATCCCCACCGGCCCAAAGGAGCGACCAAAAGAGAGCCCAAAGGAACGATTTGGGGGTGCTGACCCTTGAGGCTGGCCTCGCCAGCTTCCCGCCAGGGACCGTCCAAGGGCTTGCAGCTGCTCCGGGCTCAACCCGGATGGGTTAAAACGGCTGGCGCGGGTGATGAAGTTCCGGGGGAAGTTTGGCGGCAGGGGCTGGCCACCTGTGCCGCTGAAGCTGAGCCCTCCGGCGTAGCGGGGAAAGGCGCCCCCGTTAGCTTGGGAGTTGGCGCCTGAGCCAACGCGCAAGGAGAAGACGGTGTTTTGCGGCCACTCCAGGGTGGAGAGGTTGACCAAACCGCCACCGAAGCTTCCCGGCAGATCGGGGGCGTAAGACTTAAGGATGGTCACCTGCTCCAGCAGCCGAGTGGGAAAGAGGTCCAGGGGCACCAAGCGCTTTTCCGTTTCGCTGGAAGGGAGTTCGGTGCCGTTGAGGAGCACTGTGGAGTACCGTTCGCCCAAACCGCGGACGTACACGTAACGATTGGCCACGGTGGTTACACCGGTGACCCGCTGCATGGCCGATGCGGCATCGGCATCAGGGGTTTTCCCCATGTCCTCCTGGGAAAGGCCTTCGGATACCAGAGGGCTTTGCCGCCGCTCCTCCAACAGGCGCTCCACCCCGGTGGTGGGTCGTTCGGCCTGCACCACCACCTCCTCCTGGAATTGCGCCCCTTGCAGCGCCAAGGTCACCTGGGCAGGGGAGCCCGCGCCCACGTTCACCTCGGCCTCGGCTTCCCCGAGCCCGGTAAGACTTGCTTTCACGCGATAAGTTCCGGGAGCCACACCGGCGAAGACAAAGTTTCCTTGAACGTCCGTCCAGGTTTCTTGCAGCGTCTGGTCGTTTTGGTTCAACAAGACAGTGGCACCCGGTAGCGGCTCCCCTGCGGGATCCCGCACCACCCCGCGGATTTCCCCGGAAGGCACCTGGCCCCCCAGGGTGCCCACACTCACTGCCAGGGTCATCAAAGCCACGGTGATCCATTTCATAGAAGCCTCCCCGCGGCACGTTGCCGCACCTTAAGGCTCGGCCAGAGGTGTGAAAGCCAGTCGTCAGCACTGTGAAGGTGCTTTGAAGCTGGGCTCTCGGCTATACTGGCACGGGTATGTTTCCGCTCCGAGACTCCATCCCCTCTGCCAGGCCGCCCGTGGTGAGCGTGCTGATCATCGTTGCCTGTGTGGTAGCTTTTTTTTACGAGCTGCTACTGGGTCGGCACTTGGAAAGGTTTCTCTTTGCCTACGCCTTTGTGCCAGTGCGCTTCTTTTACCCCGAGGCCTTTGACGCAAGCTTCGCTTTTAATTTGTTTACCCTGGTTTTTTCCATGTTCCTGCACGGCGGTTGGCTCCACCTCATTGGCAACATGTGGTTCTTGTGGGTGTTTGGGGACAACGTGGAGGATGCCCTAGGTCATGGGCGTTTTTTTCTGTTCTATTTGGTATGCGGGGCCGTGGCAGCCCTCACCCAAGGCCTGGTGGAACCTGGATCCCGGGTACCAATGATTGGCGCTTCCGGGGCCATCGCCGGGGTGCTGGGCGCCTACCTTCTATGGTTTCCCTGGTCACGGATCAAGAGCCTGGTGTTTTTGGGCTTCTTCGTCACGATGACCGAGCTTCCCGCACCGGTGTTTCTCATCCTGTGGTTCATCATCCAGTTTTTTTCCGGCACCCTGTCCCTGGCCGCTGCGGGGGGTGCCGGCGGTGGCGTGGCGTGGTTTGCCCACATTGGGGGTTTTCTGGCCGGGGCGACCTTAGCCTGGTGGCTCCGGCGACGTGGTCATGTCCGCCCTGCCCCGCGATACTTCGCCTTTTGGGAGTGAACCGTGAGCCAAGGAGCGATCCCTCTGTTTACCCTAGCCCGTCAATGGCCTACTGTGGAGCAGGATGTGCGGCAAGCCCTAGAACGGGTGTTCGCCACTCAGCAGTTCATTCTGGGCCCGGAGGTGGAGGCTTTTGAACGCGAGGTGGCGGCGTTCTTGGGAGTCCGCTTTGCGGTGGGGGTTTCGTCGGGAACGGATGCCCTCTTGGCGGCCCTCATGGCCCTGGGTGTGGGCCCAGGAGATGAGGTGATCACCTCGCCCTTTACCTTTTTTGCTACGGCGGGAACCGTGGCGCGCTTGGGTGCCCGTCCGGTTTTCGTGGATATTGCCCCGGAGGATTTCAACCTGGATCCCCGCCAACTTCACCAGGCCCTCACGCAAAAAACCAAGGCCATCATCCCTGTCCACCTCTTTGGTCAGGCGGCGGATGTGGACGCCATCCTCCAAGCCGCCCCCCACGTTCCCCTGGTGGAGGACTGTGCCCAGGCCATTGGCAGCAGCTACAGGGGCCGCTTGGTGGGGGGGTTAGGCAGGTTGGGTTGCTTTTCTTTTTTCCCCACCAAGAACTTGGGGGCCTTTGGCGATGGCGGCTTGGTGACCACCAACGACGAGACCTTGGCCCAGCTTCTGGTGGACCTGCGGGTTCACGGCATGCGCCCGCGGTATATCCACCACACGGTGGGGGGAAACTTCCGCCTGGACGCCTTACAAGCGGCGGTGTTACGCGCCAAGCTACCCTACCTTCCCCAATGGAACCAGGCGCGGCGGGAAAACGCGCGGCGCTACCGCGAGCTTTTTGCCGCAGCGGGTCTTTCCGAGCTGGTGCAGCTACCGCAGGAACTCCCTGAACGGCTGCACACCTACCACCAGTACGTGGTGCGCGTGCCGCGGCGCGACGAACTACGCGCCTTTTTGGCCGAGCGCGGCATCGGTACCGAGGTGTACTACCCCATACCCCTGCACTTGCAACAGTGTTTTGCCTACCTGGGCTACGGCCCCGGCTCCTTTCCCCAGGCTGAGCGGGCTTCCCAGGAGGTCCTTGCCCTCCCCATCTTCCCCGAGCTCTTGCCGGCGGAGCAGGAACGGGTGGTAGAAGCCATCGCGCAGTTTTTTGGCAAAGGGTGAGTGAACGCCACCGTTGGCTGCGGCTGACCTGAGCCCAGGGCGCCCAATAGGGCCTGCGCTGCTGGCTACCCTCGGGGCCTACATGGTTGAAGTGCCCGCGCCCCTGGCGGGGTATTATGCCAGTGAGCTGCTGCTGCCACGTTGGCGAGGGGCGCGAGCTGGGTAGGGCATGCCATGGCTCATCAAACTGGTGGCGGGGCGGATCTGCACAGGGTGCGGCGATACCTCCGCGCCGCGGTGAGGGCGGCCAAGTGCCACCCCTGTGGGTGCTTCCACGAGGCGGTGGAGGAACTGGAGCGTGAGTTCGGCCATGTCGGAGAAGTGGAAGAGCTGCTGGCGCAAGCCAAAGAGCACCTGAAGCCAAAAACATACGACTGTTTGGGTTGCAGCGTGTGCTGGCCCGCTTTGGCGGTAAGTAGGGCCAGCGCGGTTCCCCCGCGCCTACCCGTGGCTGCGGGGGCTGATGGCCCTGCTGGTTCAGGCTCCCCAGAGGGCTGGCCGCTCCTCCCCGGGACCTACTGGGTCTTGCATTGGCGGGCCCCCGTGGCCCTATGCACCCTTCACAGCGAGACCTTAGCCGAGAAGCTTTGGCGCTTGAGGCCGCCGGGTTTGGCCATCGTAGGCACGTTGCACACAGAAAATCTGGGGATTGAAAGACTCATCCTGAACGTACAGAGCAACCCCCACATCCGTTTCCTCATCCTCTGCGGCGAAGACAGCCGACAGGTGGTGGGCCATCTCCCAGGCCAATCCCTTTTCAGCCTCATGGCCAACGGCGTGGACTCGGAGGGCAGGATCGTTGGTGCTCAAGGACGGCGCCCCTTCTTGAAAAACCTCTCCTGAGAGCAGGTGCAAGCTTTCCGGCGCCAGGTCACGGGTGTGAACCTCATTGGGGAAACAGACCTCTCGCAGATCCTGGAAGCGGTAAAGCGTTGTGCGGCAAGCCACCCGGGTCCGTTTTCCTCATCCGCGGCCGGGGTACGTCTGGAGGTTATTGAGGGGTGCGGGGCTCCCGCTCCGGGGTTGGACCCTGCTGGGTTCTTCGTCGTCTACCCCGAGCCGCGAAGGCAGAGCCTGATACTGGAGCACTACACCAATGAGGGCCTGCTCACCGGCGTGTTTGAGGCAACAACCCCGGAGGCCCTTTACAACGCTGCCATCCAGCGTGGTCTGGTGAGCCGCCTGGACCACGCCGCCTACCTGGGGCGGGAGTTGGCGCGAGCCGAGGCAGCGATGCGCCACGGCGAGCGCTACGTCCAAGACGGCTTCACGACCATGTCCCCTTTGGGGTCCCCGAGGCTGAGGGGCTGCACATGTAAGAAGTGAGGCGAGCCGCCGCGGGAGCGGCCCAGCGGGTTTTCGCCCGCCTCTGCCCGTTCAACGCCGTGGAAGGTGCGCGGCGGCAGGGTTTGGGCCGAGGAACTGTTGGGCGAAGGCGCGTGGGGAAAGCTCAGTGCCAGTGGAATGCCGCACGAACTCGCGCCAAGGCAAGCTGGCGCCCGGGGCAAAAACGCGCTTCTTGAAGAATTCCCCCACCTTCGGGTTGTTGACGTACACCACCTGCCGGGGATCCTGGCCAGGGAAGAGCTGAGCCACCAAGGCGGCGTGGAGCTGTGAGGCGTAAAGGTCACCGAGACAGTAGTTGTGGTAGTACACCGGTGCGGAAACGATGTGGATCTTACTCGCCCAGGTGCCCTTTGGCGCCTCCGCGGGGCGTTTGAGCCCCTGGTAACGTTCCACCAGCGACCACCACAGGGTGTCCAAATCCTGCTCGGGATTCTCGTACAAGCCCTTTTCAAAACGCAGCATGACCTGGCACCAGCGAGAAAAAATGAGGGCTTGGGCACGCAGCTTTTCCTCCATCACCGGGGCAAAATCCCCCAGTCGCTCCCGGTCAATGAGGCCCAAAGCTGCGTAAAAGTGCGCGTTTTGGGCCAACCTCCCGAAGAGCATGGCCACCCCTTCAGTGGCGAAAATGTGGGCTTCAGCGCGGAGAAAGTAGGGAAGGGAGCGGTCCAGGTAGTAGCTGTAAACCCCGTGGCCGAGCTCGTGCAGCATCGTGTCAAACCAGTACTGGTTGGGCTTGATGTTGGCGAGGATGCGCACGTCCCCCTGCCGGTCAATGTCGGTGGAGAAGGCATGGGGGTTTTTCCCGGGTCGCTCAAACAAATCTGAGCGGGCCAAAATCGGCTGGGGATCCAGCCCAATCCCCTGGAAAAAATTGGCCACCAGCGCCACCAGGTCCCGGTCTTTCAGCGGAGTGTCCAGGTCCACCGGCGAGAGGTTGGGGGCTTCCTGAAAGAAGCGGTCGGTGTAATCCCAAGGCATCAGCTCTGCCGGGTTAACGCCCAACTTTTGCCCCTGGAATGCATCAATGCGCTCCTTGAGCTGGGCGAAGGGCTGGCGGGTCAGTTGGTCCAGTTGGTCAAAGAGGCGGAAAAGCCAACCTTCCTCTTGCTCGTTGAGGGCCAACTGGAGGGCAAAAAAATCGCGAAAGCCCAACTGCCGTGCCGCCTGGTTGCGCAGTTTCACCAGGGCGACCACGTCCTCCGCCAGCGCTGCCCCCACCTGTTTGGATGCCAACCAGTAGGCTTTGCGTTCCTCCCGCTGGACGGATGTACGCAGCACCTCTTCAATTTGGTTGTCGGTCACCTCTTGGCCGTTCACCTGGCCGCGGAAGGTGGCAAACTTTTGCTCTGCCGCGGTGGCTTGGGCAATGATCTGCTTGAGCAGTGCCGGATCCAGTTGCCGGCCTAGGAACTTCAGGTAGAGGATGTCCAGTTGCCGGCGCAGTAGGCGGTCCTTCACCACTCCCCTTGTGCGCAGCTCCTTGAGGTAGGAAAACGCCTGGGGATCGGTGTAGATGGTTTCCAGCTGGGTTTGCAGCTCGGCTTGCCGTGCATAGGCCTCTTCTTTGCCCGTCGTGGCGGCTTCCCACCAGGCCAGGTTGGCCTCCCGCTCCAGGGGCGCCACCCTCCCTTGGTGCTGCCGCACAAAACCGACAAAACCTTGCTCATTCAGGGGGAACATGAACTTCTCCCCTCCTCCGACCAAAGCTAAGGACAAGATGGCGATGACCACTGTCCCACCTCCGGGAAGGAGAGTATAGCTAAGGGCCCAGCTATAATTGCCTTTTGATGGCGTGGAAACAGGCAAGAAAGGAGCTTTGCATGTACAAGAGGGCAATTCTATTGCTTTTATTTTTTGGCTTGCCCTTTCCTCTTCTGGGGCAAAAGGTGGATGTGCGCGAGGAGTTGTTACCCAACGGGATGCGCCTGTTGATGGTGGAACGACACGATACGCCAACGGTGAGCTGCGGATGGGTGGCCAAGGTGGGCTCAGTCAACGAGTCACCGGGGATTACGGGGATTTCTCATCTCTTTGAGCACATGATGTTTAAGGGGACGAAGACCATCGGCACCAAGGGTTACGAGAAGGATCGGGACATTCTCGCCCGACAGGACGCGGTGCGGGCGGAAATGGAGCGCGAGTACTCCAAGCTGCGGGAACAACTGCGAAGGGGTGAGATTTCCGGCTCCATTTACGACCCGGAAAACGCGACCCCGCGCTTGAAGGAGCTTAAAGCGCAGTTGGAAAAGCTGTACGCTGAGGAAAAGGAGAACATTGTCAAGGACGAGCTCGATCAGATCTATACCCGCGAGGGTGCGTCGGGGCTTAACGCCTTTACCACGGAGGATCAAACGGTCTACTTTGTCACCGTACCGGCCAACAAGCTGGAGCTCTGGTTTTGGCTTGAGTCGGATCGCCTGGCCAACCCGGTGTTTCGCGAGTTTTACTCGGAACGGGATGTGGTGCGGGAAGAGCGGCGACTGCGGGTGGAGTCAACACCCTTGGGCAAGTTTGAGGAGCAGTTCAACGCCATGTTCTGGCAGTCCACCCCCTACCATCACCCGGTGATCGGTTGGCCTGCGGATGTGGAGTCCATTACCCGCGCCCAGGCCGAGGCCTACTTTGCCACCTACTACGCACCCAACAACATTACCGCCGTGTTGGTGGGCGACTTTGATCCCGAGAAGGCCCTGGAACTGGCCAAGAGATATTTTGGGCGCTTGCCCCGTGGTCAAGTAGCGCCCCCGGAGGTCATTTCGGAAGAGGTACCCCAAGTGGCGGAAAAGCGCTTCCTGGCGGAGGCTGAGACCAACCCCGAAGTGCAGATCCGCTTCCATGCCGTTCCCTTCCTCCACCGGGACATGTACGCGTTGCAACTGGCCGCGGATCTGCTCAGCCGACGCACGGGGCGACTGTACAAGAGCCTGGTGGAGGGGAAAAAGGTCGCCGTAGGTGAGCCCTACGCCAGCTTCCGCCCAATGAAGTACGCCGGCTACTTTGAAGTGGGTGCTGAAGTGAAGGAGGGGGTGGAACCGGCAGCGGTGGAGGGGGCCTTGCTGGCCGAGCTGGAACGCTTGGCGAAGGAGCCGGTGGAGGAGCGGGAGCTGCAAAAGGTGAAAAACCAGCAGTTGGCCAACTCCTTCCGCCGGCTACAGAGTAACTTCTTCCTCATGCTTCAGCTGGCCCTCTACGACTCCTTCGGCGATTGGCGGTTCATTAACGAGGCGCCGGCTAAAGTGCAAGCGGTAACGGCCCAGGATATCCAGCGTGTGGCCTCCCGCACCTTTACCCGGGAAAACCGCAACGTGGCCATTTACACGCGCAAGGCCGGAACCGCCGAGGACCCCGAGTTGGCAGCGTTGCCCGCCGAGTTGCGGGGCATGGTCAAACAACAGCTGCAGCAGCTTTTGACGATCAACGATGCGGACAGGCTTGGGCAGGCACTGGCGCAAATGCAGCAGATGATGGGGCGGGTCCCGCCGCAGATGAAGCCAGCCTTTGATTACGTCTTGAGGAAAATGGAGGAGCGCCTGGCGCAGTTGCAGCGAGAAAAGAAGGAGGAGTGAGATGGCGAAGGCACGGTGGTTGGCTCTTGCTTTTCTTGCCGCGGTGGAGGTGGGTGTTGCTGAAATCCCCCCTCGCCCAGAGATGCTGAGTTTTCCGCCCCTGACCTTTGAGGTACCCAAGGCGGAACGCTTTAAGGTAAACCTGAGCCAGGGCATCGCCGCGTACGTGGCCGAGGACCGATTGCTGCCGCTCGTAACGGTGCAGGTCTATTTTCGTGGCGGGCGGTACCTAGAGGAGCGGGGGAAGGAAGGCACGGCTCAGCTGTTGGGCACCGTCTGGCGTACCGGGGGGGCCGGCGACCTGGACCCGCAGGCGTTGGACGAAACCTTGGACTTTTTGGCAGCGCAGCTCTCCACCTCGGTGGGGCCAACGTACTCTTCGGTAAGCCTGAACTTGCTTAAAAAGGACCTTGACCGCGGGCTGCAACTTTTGTTTGATGTCATGCTTCGCCCACGATTTGACGAGGCGCGTTTAGCCAAGGCCAAGGAAGATCTCATCGCTGAGTTGAAGCGACGCAACGACGATGCGGCGGAGATTGAGCAACGGGAGTGGCAGCGACTGGTTTACGGTGACGACTACTGGCTGAACCGTTTGCCCACCAAGGCATCGGTGGAGGCCATTGGTCGGCAGGACCTGCAAGCCCTCCACCGGCGCATCGTCAACCCGGCTAACTGCGTGGTGGCGGTGGCGGGGGATGTGGATCGGCAGGAGATGGTGCGCAAACTCAAGGGGCTGTTGGACCAGTGGAAGGTGAAAGGGGAGAGTGTTCCGCCGGTACCCCAGCCCACCCATCAAGCCAAACCAGGGGTGTACCTGGTGCACAAGGCGGACGTAAACCAAGGGCGGGTTTCCCTAGGTCACTTGGGTGCCAAGCGTCCCCTGGCTGAGGAATTTGCCATCACCGTGGCCAACGACGTGTTGGGGGGCGGTGGCTTTACTGCCTGGATGATGTCGCGCATCCGTTCGGACGAGGGGCTGGCCTACAGCGCCTACTCCTCGTACAACATCGGCGAATACTTCCCCGGCACCTTTCGCGCATCGTTCCAATCCAAATCCTCCACCTGTGCACGGGCGGCCTTTTTGACTTTGGATTTGGTTGGCAAGCTGCGTCGCGGGGAAGTGACAGAACAGGAGCTGGTCACCAGTAAGAACTCCTTCATAGAGACCTTCCCGCGTAACTTTGAAAGCAAGCTGCGCACGGTCCAGCTGTACGCCCAGGACGACTTGGCAGGCAGGCCGCATGCCTATTGGCTGACCTACCGGGAACAAATTCGCCGCGTGGATCGGCAGGCGGTCAAACAGGCAGCCGAAAAGCTGATCAAGCCCGAGGAATTTGTGATTTTGGTGGTGGGCAACGTGGATGAGATTTTGCAGGGTCACCCCGACTTTCCTGAGATCCAGCTGGCCAAGCTGGGACCCTTGACACGGCTGCCGCTGCGTGACCCGCTCACGTTGCAACCGCTCCCGTAGCGTCTCTTACGGCCACCTTAGGGGCGCCCAAAAGCGCCCCTTTTTTCTTGTCTGGTGGTCAGAAGGGGACGGCGGGTCGTGAAGTTTTGCACCGCTTTACCGGGGTTTGGGTTCCCGCAGCGGATGGGTGTAGGAGCCTTTGGCCTGTCGCCTCGGTTGGCCATGAAAGGATTAGACAGAGGCTTGACGCCAACTAGAAAGCCGTTTAAGCTAAGCACAACAAGCGAGCGAGCGCCAAGTGCTCCAAGGGGCGGGGAGGTCACATGGGCCACAAACGCTACTTTATGTTTTTCGGGCTGTTGCTCTCGGTGGTGGGTGTTTTCGTGCGAACCACCTTCGCTTCATTGCCTGCCCAGGTACCGTCAGCGGATCTGCAGGCAGTGGCCAAGGAAGCCAAGGTGTTGCGCTGGCCTAAGCTGGACCGAACTCTCAACCGCTGGCTGGAGGCGAATGGAGAGCCGATCCTAGCCCAGGAAGTGGGAGCACGCCAGCGCGAGGACACGGTACAGGTCTACGTGGTGGTAGTGCCCGGGCAGGAAGAGGCGATGGCCTCCTACCTTCAGGGGGAGGGGTGTGGCGACCTGCTACGCTGGGAGAACACCCTGCAGTGTTACGCGTCGGCGGACCTCCTGCGAGCTTTAGCGGTACACCCGCAGGTAGAGCAGGTTCGCCTCCCTAGCTACTATCGCCCTGCGCCATGGGAAAAAGGCTTGTCGGCACGTGCTCTTGCGGGATCCCTCACCACCGAGGCTCTGGCCGTCATGAACGTGCCCGCTTGGCATTCGGCGGGGTTCCAAGGTCAAGGCGTGAAAGTGGGGATCATTGACTCGGGTTTTAAGGGTTATGCGGCGCTCGTAGGCTCGGACCTTCCTCCGGCCAGTCGGCTTTTTATTTGGTCGGGTGGACTGGCGAACATGGACAGTACCGAGCACGGCACCATGTGCGCGGAAATTGTCTACGACATCGTTCCCCAAGCGAGCCTGTTTCTCGCCGCTGTGGCGACAGATGTGGACCTAGCCAATGCGGTGTCGTGGATGCAAAGCCAAGGGGTGAGGGTGATTACCATGTCTTTGGGATGGCTCTCTTGGGGACCCGGTGACGGCACCGGACCCCTTCACAATGTGATCAACAACTTCGTGAGCGCCGGCGGTGTTTGGGCCAACTCAGCGGGTAACTCGCGTCTTGCCCATTGGCAGGGGGACTTTCGGGATACCGACGGGGATGGGTGGCTGGAGTTTGACGCCGGCGGCAGGGAGGTGAACTACGTCACGGACGGCATGGGAAACTGCCAGATCATCCCAGCAAATACTGACATTGCTGCCTCTCTGGTGTGGAACCAATGGAACGCGCCGCAGACGGACTTGGACTTTTACATCTTCCGCTGGGACCCCGGCTCCTCCCAGTGGGTGGAACTTACCCGCTCGGACAGCTTGCAAAACGGCCAGGCGGGGCAACGACCTGTCGAGGAAAACTTTAGCGTTACGAAAATTACTGTGGACGGTTGCTACGGCTTCGCCGTAAAGCGGTATGCGGGTCCTACTACCGTGCAGCTGGAAATGTTTAACCGATTTGACAGCTCACCTTTGGTGGTCAACGTTGCCGATGGGTCAGTGTTGCCCCCTGCGGATGCAGCAGGAGCCATTGCCACCGCTGCCCTCCACGTGGGGACGTTGGCCCTGGAGCCCTATAGCTCCAGGGGGCCAACGAATGGTCCCGGGGGATCGCTGACCGGTGGATCGGTGAAACCTGACCTTTCCGCCTTTGCGCGGGTCTCCTGCAACGCCTACGGCGCCGGTCGTTGCTCGGGAACCTCCGCTGCTTCCCCCCATGTGGGCGGGGCGGCGGCCTTGGTGCTTTCCGGCTATCCTAGCTACACTAGTGCACAGGTTCGCAGCTACCTGGAATCCAATGCGGTGGATCTGGGGCCCGCGGGTAAAGATAACGACTACGGGCATGGCCGCCTGCGCTTGGGATCCCCCCCTGCTTCTACCTGCACGGCGCCGGGCATCCCCGGAACCCTTTCGTCGTCCAAATCCAGCGTGGTTTCCGGGGAGAACTTCACCCTCTCCTGGGGCGCCGCCTCTCTGGCCGATGCCTACGAACTGCAGTACGCCAACAACCCGGCTTTTTCCGGGGCGCAGAGCTACACCATTTCTGGCACCAGTACCGGCTTCCAGGTGACCACCGCCAGCGCCATGACGGCCTACTTCCGTGTGCGGGCCACGCGGAGTTGCGGCTCGGTCGGTGATTGGTCCAACACGGTCCAGGTTACCGTGACCCCCTCCGGTGGCGGGGGTGGAGGCACCAACGTCTATTGGATCCCGGTGGTGGCCAACGCCGCCGGCGTGGGAAGTTACTTCTATTCGGACGTGATGGTCCTGAACCTTGGAACGGCGGGGGCGACGGTCAGCTTCACCTACTACCCCACGGGTCAAACCCCAGCCTCCGGGACCTCAGGATCCCCCATTCCCCCAGGAGGGCAGGCTATTTACCGCGATGTGGTGGGTCAACTGAACAAGGTGGGCACCAAGGGCGTGCTGAAGTTGGAGTCCGCCCAGCCCCTGCGGGTCTTTTCCCGCACCTATAACCGCCTCGGCGCGGGGAACCCGTTGGGTCTTACCGCCGGCACCACCTTTGGTCAAGGGGTGGAAGCGTACACCCTGGGAGAGACGTTGAGCGCCGGTCAGACGGCGTACCTGGTGGGGCTCACCCAAAACGCCAATTACCGCACCAACATTGCCGTGGCCAACTTTGGCACCGCCGTGGCCAACGTGACGGTGACGCTGTATGCTGGCGACGGCACCCAGTTGGCAAGCTACACGGTGACCCTAAACCCGGCAGAGCTCAAGCAGGAAGACCAGGTGTTTGTCACCAGGGCAGGACAATCCAACCTAGAGTCGGGGTGGGCCAGGGTGGTGGTGAACTCCGGATCAGGTGTGGTGGCCTATGCTTCGGTGTTGGACAACGTGGCCACCGCGGGGCAAAGGCCTTCCGATCCCACGACGGTGCCCTTTACGCGGTAGGGAGGTAAGGGACCCAGGGCTTGCGGCCTAATCTTCGCCAACCTGGGTCCCAAGCGTTGAGAGGGAAGACGGCAAGGCTACACTTCTGCTGTGGTGGAACAGGCTCGCGTCCTCCTTTACCGTCTCGCCGGCAGCAAGAAGGCACTGGATGCCTGTCGGTTAGTGGAACGGCTGTACCTCAAGGGCCACCGAGTGGTGGTGTGGCTGCAAGACCAAGGGCGTGCGGTGATTTTTGACCAGTACCTGTGGACCTTCAGCGACACCTCATTTGTCCCGCACCGCTTGGCGATGGACCAAAAAGCGGTGGAGGAGCCGGTGGCCATCGTAGCCGGCGAACTCTACAACCCCAACGGTGCAGATCACCTGGTGGTCTTAGAGGCCCCCAAGAACCTCAAACAGGTCCACGACTTTGCCGTGGTCCACGATTTGCTGGTGGCGGGGGAAGAGCGCAGGGAAAGGTGGGAAGCGGCGGGGTTTGCGGTGGAGGAGGCACGCCACCCCTAGACCGCAACTCGGGCCGCGGAGCACACACGCTCTCCGCCGTTTTCGGCCGGGTCCTAGAAGGCAAAAAATGGCTGCACGTAGGTGTGCTCGGAACGGTTGTGGCGGTCAAGGGCAGCGAGAGCCCGTTGGTACTCCGCCAAGGTGATCCGCCGGGCCAGCTCGGGAAAGCGGCCCCTCTCCACCCAGTGGCAGGGTCGGTACTGGCTCAACAGGCTCACGGTCACTCGCGGGGAGAGGTGTTGCGCCATCCAGGCCAAGGACTCCTCCACCCCCGCCAAGCCATTGGGCAGCACCAACAGGCGTACTAAGAGTCCCCGGCGCAGGACGCCCGCCGCATCGGTTACCCACTCCTCCCCCACTTGGCGGAACATCTCCACAAGGGCCGCGCGAGCGGCTTGGGGGTAATCGGGCACGCGTGAGTAACGGCTCCCCGCCTCGGGATCGGCGTACTTGAGGTCGGGCATGTAGATGTCCACCACCCCCTCCAGCAAAGCCAGGGCCTCCACCGAATCGTAGGCGTTGGTGTTGTAAACGATGGGGATGGAGAGCCCCCGTTCCGCGGCCTCGAGCAGCGCCTCCACCAGCTGCGGCAGCTGATGGGTGGGGGAAACCCAGTTGATGTTGTGGCAACCCAAGGCCTGGAGGTCCAACATGGCTTCGGCCAGTTCGCTGGGCCCCATGGTATGGTGGAGAAAGTTCCGCGGAAGCTGGGAAATGTCCCAGTTTTGGCAGTACACGCAACGCAGGTTGCAGTTAGCCAAAAAGACCGTGCCCGAGCCCCGCACCCCGGATATGGGTGGCTCTTCGCCAAAGTGGGGGTGCCAGGCGGCCACGTGGAGCTTGGTGGTGGTGGCACAGCTTCCCAAGCCCTCCTGGCGGTTCACACCGCACGATCGCGGGCAAAGGCGACAGGGCGAGGCGAGCCTCCACAAAGCCTCCACCCGCCGGGATAGCTCTCCGGCGTCAAGCAGAGCACGGTAGCCCGGTTGCCACGTGGCGCAGCCAGTCCCGCTCATGGCTGAAGAACCAGCGCTCCTTGCACCTGCGAACGCTTGACCCGCAGCAAGGCCTCGTTAGCCTCTGCCAACGGCAGCACCTCCACCTGGGTGTGAATGGGAATTCGTGCCGCCAGGTCAAGAAGTTCTCGGGCATCTTGCCGGGTGGCGTTAGCCACAGAGATGAGCCGCCGCTCAGGGTAGAGGAGGGCGTAGGGGAGGCTGGGGATCTGGCTCATGGTGATGCCGGCACAGGCCACGGTACCCCCTGGGATCACGTGTTGCAGCGCCAGAGGCACCTGTTCGCCGGCTGGGGAAAAGATCACGGCACAATCCAAAGGAGCCGGAGGGGGGTCGGTGGGGTTTCCTGCCCAACTGGCCCCCAGCTCGCGGGCGTGGCGTTGGTGTTGATCGGCGCGGGTGAAGACGAAGACTTGGGCAGAAAAAAAACGCGCCACCTGAATGGCCACGTGAGCCGAGGCCCCAAAACCGAAAAAACCCACCCGAACAGGTTCCAAAGCTCCAGCCAGCCGCAGGGCCCGGTAGCCAATAATCCCAGCGCATAGCAGTGGCGCTGCCCGCTCGGCGTTCAGGTGAGAGGGCAGCCGGTAGCAAAAGGAAGCTTTAGCCACAGCGCGCTCGGCGTAACCCCCGGGACGGGTAAACCCGGTAAACTCTGCTTCGCTGCAGAGGTTTTCCCGTCCTTCCCGGCAAAAGCGGCATTCCCCGCAGGTGCCACCCATCCAACCCAGTCCCACGGTGGCGTGGAGCATTGATGGGTCCACACCGGGCCCAAGGCCCACCACCTGGCCCACCACTTGATGGCCGGGGATCAGAGGAAAACGTGCCTGTGGCAGATCGCCCTCCACGATGTGGAGGTCGGTACGGCAAACGCCGCAGGCCCGAACGCGCAGCGTCACTTCCCCGGGGCCGGGAAGCGGTTCAACCACTTCCTCGGCTCGCAAGGGCCGGCCCTCGGCGGGAGCAGGGGCATGCAGCACCATTGCCCTCATGACCACCCCCGTCCCATTCTACGGTCCTCGGGGATGCTGTGATAGAATCCCTCGCCGCTGTGCGCGGCCCGGAGGCGTGGCGATGCAGAGGAAATGGCCTGTGGCGGTGTTGCTTTTGGCGGTGTGGGGCATGGCAAGGGCAAGCGCCCAGGAAGGACCTACGAAGATTGCCTTTGTGGACGTGCAACGGGCGCTTCTCTCCATTGAGGAGGGGAAGGCCAAGCGCAAGGAGCTCCAGGACTGGGCGGCTCCGCGCCAGCAGGAGTTGCAGCGCCTAGACCAGGAAATCCAAACCCTGCAGCAAGAGCTGGGTGCCAAGCAGCAGACGGCAACCTTGGATCAGCTGTCAGAGCTCAACCGGCGACTCACGGCGAAGAAACGGGAGTTTGAAGATAAGCAGCGGCAATACTCCCGCGAACTGGAGGAAAAGCAAAACGAGGTACTGCGTGCCCTGGGGCAGAAGCTAGAGCAGCTGCTCGCGGAGTACGCCAGTAGTGAAAAGTACACCGCGGTTTTTATCCTGCAGCCGGAGCAAGTGGCGTTCGTCGCCACCTCGGCCGACATCACCGATAAGCTCATCCAGTTGTACAACCAAAAATACCCCTACCCGCCGAAAGGAGGGTCCAAGTAAGGTGGCAACCCTGGACGTTGCCAGTCCGGCGCCGGATTTTGTCCTGCCCTCCAGTGAGGGTGGTACCTTCCAACTTTCCCAGCAGCGTGGTCGGTGGGTGGTGCTGTACTTTTACCCGAAGGATTTCACCCCGGGGTGTACCACGGAGGCCTGCGAGTTTCGCGATCTGCTAGGGGACCTCCTAGCCCTCGGTGCGGTGGTGGTGGGTGTGAGCGCCGATAGCGCCGCGCGGCATCAGGCCTTTTCTGAAAAGCATGGGCTTTCTTTTCCCCTCCTATCCGACGAGGACGGTGCTGTAGCCAAGACCTACGGCGCCTACGGCGAAAAAACCTTTATGGGCCGCAAGAGCGTGGGCGTGCTGCGAACCACCTATCTGATTGATCCCGAGGGCCGAGTGGCGCGGGTTTGGGAAAAGGTCAAGGCCGCCGGGCACGCGGCGGAGGTACTGGAGGCCCTGAGGAAGTTGGTAAGGTCGGGGTGATGGGAGGTCCCCGTGGGACGGCGACTGACGCGAAAGCAGATCAAGCAGGACGAGTTCATTACCCTCATGGACCGCGCCGTACATTGGTTGACGGCCAACTGGCGCCAGGCGGCCCTCGGCTTGGGAGGGGCCTTAGCCCTAGGGTTACTGTGGTGGGGCTTTACGCTAATCCTCGGCAGCCGTACCGCCGCCGCCACCAAGGCCTTAGACGAAGCGGTGCAGATTTTGGAAGCCCCGGTGGGGGCGGAGGCTCCGCCCGAGGCCAAGCTGAAGTTTTCCACGGTCAGCGAGCAGCAAGAGGCGGCGGCCAAACAGCTGGCCAAAGTGCGCAAGTACTGGTTCACCCCTCAGGCGCGCATGGCGCGGGTGCTACAGGCGCGCCTGGCGCTGGAGCGAGGTGACGCGGAAACCGCCCTGCGCGAGCTGGCGGCGGTGGCTGCCAGTGGCGGCACGGATCCGGCGGCGCGGATGGCCACCTTGGATTGGGTGCGCCTACGCCTTTCCCGTGGTGATGTGGACGGCGTGGTGAGGGATCTGGAGCGCATGGCGGCGGGAAAAGATCAGCGCCTGCCGCGGGACTTGGCCATGTTTGAGCTGGCCAAGGCCTACGAACGGGCGGGCAAGTATTCCCAGGCGCAAGAGGTGTTGCGCAAGCTGGTGGAGAATTTCCCCGACTCACCGTTCCGCGTAGACGCTCAGCAGAAGCTTTCCTCATTAAGCTAGCGTGAACTTCGTCGAGGTCATTGCCAAGAAGAGAGACGGCCAGGAGCTTTCGCGGGAGGAAGTGTGGCATTTCGTTCGCGGTGCCACCGACGGAAGCATCGCCGACGCGCAGCTGGCGGCCATGCTCATGGCCATTTGCCTCCGCGGAGCTTCCCCGCGGGAAACCCAGTACTTGGTGGAGGCCATGGCCACCTCGGGGCAGCTGTGGGAGCTGGCGCGGGATTTTCCCGAGCTGGTGGACAAGCACTCCACGGGGGGCGTGGGGGACACAGTATCGTTGGTGTTCGCTCCGTGGCTGGCGGCCTGCGGGGTGCCGGTGGCGATGATGGCTGGTGCAGGCTTGGGGCATACCCAAGGGACCTTGGACAAGTTAGCGGCGGTGCCCGGTTTTGTACCGGCGGCGCAACGTGAGGAAGCCTTGCTG
Organism: Thermoanaerobaculum sp.; assembly: GCA_025060245.1. Lineage (GTDB taxonomy): Bacteria > Acidobacteriota > Thermoanaerobaculia > Thermoanaerobaculales > Thermoanaerobaculaceae > Thermoanaerobaculum. The sequence goes on from JANXCP010000001.1 coordinate 19,906, forward strand.
CGCCTGCAACGGTGTGGGGTGGTCTTTGCTCGGCAGTCGGAGGTCATTGCCCCAGCGGATCGCGTGCTTTACGCCCTGCGCGACGTCACGGCCACGGTTCCCTCCTTGCCCCTCATCGTTTCCTCCATCATGTCCAAGAAGCTGGCGGTGGGGGCGGGAAAGCTGGTGCTGGACGTCAAATGCGGGAGGGGGGCATTCCGCAAGACGTTGGAGGAGGCGCGGGAGTTGGCGCAGGCGTTGGTGGCGGTGGCCAAGCAGGCAGGAGTTGCCGTGCGTGCGGTCGTCTCGGCCATGGACGAACCACTGGGCCCTGCCTTGGGCTGTGCGGAGGAGGTGCGGGAGGCTCTGGCTTGCTTGGAAGGGCATGGCGATGCTCGGTTGATGGAATTGTCGCAAACCTTAGCCCTCCACGCCTTGCAATTGGTGGGGAAAAGCCCCGTCCAAGCGAAGCAGGAACTTCAGCAAGCGCTGGCCAGCGGCCGGGCCCGCCAGGCTTGGGATGATCTGGTTCGGGCCCACGGCGGGGATCCCGACCCGAGGGTCCTGCCCCGGAGCCAGCAGAGCTTAGAGGTGGTGAGTCCGTGCTCGGGCTTTGTGACGGCTTTGGATGGGGAGGCCCTTGGCTGGACCGCGGTGAGTTTGGGGGCGGGACGGCGTTTCCCCGGGGATGAAGTGGATTGGTCGGCTTTCCTCCGGGTTTTGGTTCGGTGTGGGGATTGGGTGGAGGAAGGTCAACCTTTGGCGCGCCTGGGATGGACGGCGCGATCTTTGGACCCCGAAGCGTTGATGGTGAGGGTTCGCCAGGCCATCACGGTCGGGCCAACCGCACCATCTCCTACGCCTTTGGTTTTGCAAGAGCTCCTTTAGCCCCGTGCTGTACCGCTTGCAGGATGTGGTGGTGGAGTTTGGCGCCCAGCGGATCCTGGGTCCGCTGTCCCTGCAGCAGAACCCCGGGGAGAAACTGGTCTTGCTTGGCCGTAACGGCTCGGGAAAAACCACGCTGCTGCGCCTCATTGCCGGTGAGGTGGAGCCGAGCCAGGGTGGCGTTGAGCGGAGTCGGGGCCTGCGGGTAGCGTACCTGGAACAAATCCTCCGGGAATCGCCGCAAACCTCCGTGCTCCAGTTCGTCCTGTCGGGTCTGCCGGGCCTTCTTGAGCTGGAGGCGCGCCACGAGGAGCTAATGTCGAGTTTGCCCCACCCGCAGGTGGCGGCGGCTTTGGCGGAGCTGGAGGAACAGCTGGAAAGGTTGGGTGCTGGCACGGCGCGCCCCCGCGCCCAGGCGCTATTACAGGGCCTGGGAATCCCTCAGGAGCTGCACCTTCGCCCGTTAGCGGAGCTTTCCGGCGGGCAGCGAACACGGGCGGCTTTGGCGAAAGCGCTGTTTTCTCCGTGCGACCTGTTGCTGTTGGACGAACCTTCAAACCATTTGGACCTGGTGGGATCTGGCTTTCTGGCCCAAACCTTGGCGGAGTACAAGGGGGCGGTGCTCCTGGTCACCCACGACCGCTACCTGGTGGATGCTTTGGGTGGTGACATCCTGGAGTTGGTGGGTGGGCGCCTGGAACGGTACCCAGGGCCCTTGGCGCGGTATGAACAGGAGCGGCAGCGGCGGCGGGAACAACAGCTACGCGCCTGGGAGCTGCAGCAGCAAGAAATTGAACGCCAGGAGGAGTTCATTCGCCGCAACATTGCCGGACAGAATACCCGTCAGGCCCAGGCCCGCCGGAAGCTCTTGGCAAAGCTTCAGCCTGTAACACCTCCGCCCCCCGAGCCCCCGGTGGTCAAGCTTCGCTGGCCGGAAGGGCGGCGCAGTGGCGATCGGGTGCTGGAGGTTCACGGGCTTTCGGTGGGCTACACCCGCCCCGTGGTGCAGGAAGTGAACTTCGTGCTGCGGCGGGGGGAACGCGTAGCGCTGGTGGGGCCCAACGGCAGCGGAAAAACCACCCTTCTCCGTGCCCTGGCGGGACTGTTGCCTCCACTTTCCGGCGCCGTACGCTTGGGAGCGGGGGTGACGGTAGGTTATGCGGACCAGGAGCAAGCCCCCGTTCGTTCCGGTACCCCTTTGGAGCTGCTGGTGGCCTGCCGACCTGATTGGACCCCCGCGGAAGCGCGGAGTTGGGCGGGAGCCTTTGGTTTTTCCGGGGAGCGGGCGGAAACCCCCTGCTCAGTGCTTTCCGGTGGGGAGCGCTCACGCCTGCAGTTGGCGTTGCTCCTGGCAGAAGCGCCTAACCTGCTGCTGTTGGATGAACCGACCAACCATCTGGACCTCCCCACCTGCCGCGTCCTGGAGCAATCCCTCAAAGACTTCCCCGGGGCAGTCCTCTTGGTGAGTCACGATCGGGCCTTAGTGGAAAGTGTGGCCACGGGAGTGTTCTTGCTCAACCGGGGAAGGCTGGAGACGGTCAACTCCGTGGACCTTGCCTTCCAGCAGCTGGGCCTGATCAAGGCCAGTCGGCAGGAGAGCAAGGTTCCCGGACCCCGTCGCAGTCCACAGGCGGAGGTGAGGCGTCGCCTGACCCAGGAGCTGAGCAAAGTGGAGCGGGAGCTGGCAGCGGTGGAACGGGAGCTGGTCGCCATTGAAGCCCGCCTTGGCGAACTGGAGGCGGCCCTGAGCCAGCCGGAGGTGGCCACCGATATGGCGCGATTACGGGAACTGGCCGGTGAGCTGGAAGCCACGCGGGCACGCCAGGGGGTCCTATGGCAGCAATGGTGCGAGACGGCCGAGCGCGCGGATTATCTGCGCAAGAACCTTGAAGAGTCTTGCTACCGCTAGGCGAAAGGGTCCGCGATGGTGACAAAATTGTTATGATCGGGAGACGGTGATGGCGCCTGAGGGCATTACCTTGGAGAGGTTCGCGACCGCTCGAAGAACGGAACGTGCGTGATCGTTGGCTGCTTCGCCCATGGCCGCTCATTGAAGAAGCTGGCATAGCTCTTGCTTAAAGCAAGGTGTCTTCCACAAGGGCAGTTCCCCTTGCGGAAGAGGGAAGAAAAAATGTAAAATTTTGCCAAGCCCGCGGGGAGCGGGTGAAAGGAGGAAGAACATGAAGAAAACGTTACTTCTGGGGTTGGTAGTGATGACGTTGGCGGCCCCTCTGGCACTGGCCCAGGCCACTGGGAGCACCAGCGTTTACGTGGATTTCCCGCGGATTGCGATCCTTTACTACCGAAACTCCATTACTCTGCAGCCTTCGGCCACCGACCTCATCACCGCCTTTGCTGGTGCCAACCCGGTCAACACTGGCAGCCAAACGATCAGCAGCTTCACCGCTGCCCTTGGCTCTCTGGAGGGAAACGCCGCCACGCCGGCCACACCCTTTAGCACCAATGTGCTCACGACCATCAACAACTTTTACCAGGTGCGTTCCAATTACCGGTTCCAAGTGACGGTGAGCATTACCGACCCCACGTTGCAGGGCGATGGCACCACGGGTTCGGGCAACATCACCATGAGCGGTGTGGCCACCGAGTTGAACGACAACGGCACCTGGGCGGCCACGGTGCAACAGCCCAACCCCAACGGCTTGGGCACCATTCATAAAGGTGATGTCCGGTTTAACCTGGACTTTTCCGGTGCCTCGTTGATCCCGCCGGCCACCACGGCGACCTTCGGGGACGGCGTGATCCAGACAACGGTAGCGTTCTACTAATAGCTTGACCCACGGAGATGAAGGGGAAGGGGGGCTTTGGCCCCCCTTTTGCCCAGACGTACACTAGTGTGGTGACGGTGCCTTTACTCTTGACCCTGGCAGCGGCGGCTTCGGTGGGGATCATGACCCCTGGCCAGGTGGTCCTGGAGCCGGTTACTGCCCAAGAGCTTGCCAGCGGCGCGCTGCTTCCCCTGGAGGGTGGGGCAACCCCGCTGGTGCTGGTGGTGGAACGCACCGTGCGCGGGGCGTTCCGGCTGGAGGTCCCCCAGGGATTTCCCATCTCTTCCCTGGAACTGAAAGTCCAGTTCGCGGGCAGCGGCTGGGGCCATGGTGGTGTGCTGCGACCCCAGGACAGGGGCTCCCCGATTCCGGTTCGGGTCACCCTTCTTCCCCTGCGACTTGTGGAGGTGCGGGCTGACCGGGAGGTATGGGAGGGGGATCTGTTGCTGCAACTGGATCTGAGCCGGGCGCTGGCAGGAACGTTTACCGGAGAACTCCAGTTGATGGTGGCGGGGAGGTGAGGTGCGAGCCCGGCAGCTGTGGTGGTTCCCGCTGTGCACGCATCTTGCCTTTGCCGGTGGCATCGCCGTCTCCCCGCCGCGCTTTGATATTCTCCTGACCGGACCCACCGCTGCCGAATCCTTGAGGGTGGTGAACCTCGGGGAGACACCGCTCCATCTCAAGGTGTCGGTGGCGCATTTTGGCTTGGACGAGGAAAACCGTTTGGTGAGCCTGCCGCCCACCGAGCAGTCGGCGGATCAGTGGATGGTGATCACACCTCTAGAGTTCGTGGTGGAGCCGCAGAAAAGCCAAACCGTGCGCTTCGCCATCAGGCCCCGGGTGAAGCCGCAGCCGGGGGAGCATCGGGCCATGATCTTCTTGGAGGAGCAACCCCCGGAGGAAAAGAACTTGGTGATGCGCAACCTGGCGCGCATTGGCATCGGCGTCTACGTGAACGTGCCGCCGGTGGAACGGCGGGCGCAGGTTCACTGTGTGGATGTGGTGTGGGACGGGTCGCAAGCCCTGGGGATGTTGGATGTGGAGAGCCTGGGAAATGCCCACGTGCGTCCCGCCATGACCTACATCCTCTGGCCGCTCCACGCCTTTCCCGGACAACCGGGTACCCCCCTGACCCGGGGCCCTGAGGGCAGCCTGTTGACGCCACCAGGGGCTTTGCGGGCGGGGGACGTGCCCGATATCCCGGTGCTCCCGGGAACGCGACGCCTGATCCGTTTTCCCTTGGGCGCTCTTGAGGCAGGGGAGTACTGGGTGGAGCTGGCAGGAAGGGTGGCCAACGAGGAGCTAGCGGTGGCGTTGCCTTTAAGGGTGGTGCGGTAACCCTGGGGCATGTTTTGGCGCCTCCTTGTTTTGTGGGTGTTCCCCGCCGCTGCCGCGGCGGCCGGTTTTTCTTGGGGTCAGGTGTTTCCACCGCGCAGCTCCCTGGTGGTGGGGGTCTTTGTAGAGGGGCGGGAGGTGGGGGTCGTGGAGGCTCTTGCAACCGAGGCGGGGGTGTGCTTGTCCTTGCCGGATTTTGCCCGGTTGACGGGCACTCACTGGGACGGCCGGGTGGGCAAGCTCCAGACTCCCCTGGGAGAAGCGTTTTTCAAACCGGCGGAGTTGCTGCGGGTGGATGACGGGTTCTACCTCTGTCCCGAGCCGGCTCGGTCTCTGCTTGGCGTGGAGATGGAGTTCAACCCCGTGGAGGTCACGGTGACCCTGGACCTCCCCTGGGCGGTGGCTCAGCCGGTGAGCTGGGTGCGCCCCAGCTTGGTGCCCGAGGTGCGGCCACCCGCCTGGGGCGTGGGAACCCTCCGCGGGGACCTTTGGGTGGCCCGGGAAGGGGACACCAACCAGTGGATGGGCAGTGCCCTGGTCACCGGTCGTGCCTTGGCTGGGCAGTGGCGGCTCGTAGTGGATCAAACCACGGAGGAAAACCCCACGGTGCGCGAGCTGTTGTGGGTTCGTTCGCAGGAGCGCACGGTCTTCTTGGTGGGACGCAGTTTTCTCCAACCGTCGCCGTTGCTTTCCGGCTTGGATCTGGTCGGCGTGCAGTGGGTGTGGAGCAACGAGCCCTTACCCAAACTGGGCGGGGGCTGGGGCGTGGCCCTGCCCTTTGCCACAGCGTTGCGCAGTTTTCGCGGACCAGCTCCAGTGGGAAGTCTGGTGCGCCTGAAGCTGGATGGGTTTGTGGTTGCTTCCCAGACGGTGGGGGTTTCAGGACGGTATGAGTTCGTGGATGTCCCCGTGGCGGCGCGCGGTGTGGCCGTGGTGGAGGTGGAGGTCTACGACCGCCACAACCTCTTGGTGCCACGGGAGGTACGGAGGGAGGTGGTGGCCGCGGCTGCTCCCTTACTTTCCCCAGGGCGTCGGGTCCACGCCTTGGGCTTTGGGTTGGGGGGCAACTTGGGCAGGCAGCTTCTGGGAGAGCGGGAGGAGCGGGAACCGGTCGCCTCTTATAGTTTGCGCTGGGGCCTTTCCCAACAGCTCACGCTGGAGTTTCTCGCGCAAGCCCGACGGGGCCGGGAGCAGGTGGCCATAGGGTTCGCTGCGGCACCCACCCCCTGGTGGTTGGCCTCCGGGGAGTTGGCCTACGGCAACGGGGCCACCGCCTACCTCCTGGAGAGCTTCTTTTTCCGTCGGGGGTACGAGGTTTCTGCACGTTTTCTCCGGCAGCAGCGAACGTTCCCCTTGGTGAAACCCCAGGCTTGGGACCGCCAGGATCATTCGGTGGAGCTGCGTCGCTTTCTTGGCCGATGGCTAGAGGTGGGGCTGTGGGCGCGGGAGCATTGGCTGAGCCAGGAGAGGGTGCGGTGGATACGGCCCACCTTGGGGGTCAGCTGGGGATCCTGGTTGTTTGCCCGTGCCGTCCCTGACCAGTCGGGGTTCATGAGCTGTGTGGTTACCGCCAGCCCCCACCCCAGACTGCGACTGGCCGCCTCCCTTTCCCGCACCGACCTCTACGACCTGCAGTGGGAGCTGGGCGGCCGAAGGCGGTGGGTCTGGCGGACCACGTGGGAGACCGGGGGCCCCGGTTCGGATCGCCTCACCACCACCGTGGGCAATCGTCCCGCCTTCTGGGGGGATCTGAGCTGGCGGGTCGGTGTCAGCCGCAGTGGCCCCCAGGTAGGGCCTTACTTGGAGGCAAGCCTTCGCCTCCTAGGCGGCTTTTGGTTGCGCGCGGAGTATGCCGGTGTCCCCACTCGCGCCATGGCCGGGCAAGGGCAGAGGCCGCGGCTGTTCGTCGGGCTGACCGCCGACTACGCGTACTCCTCAGGCCTTCTCACCCCCACCGGTTCCCTGCCCCTGCAACGGGAAACTGGGGCCATTGCCGGCCGATTATGGGTTGCCCACGGTCGGGCCAACCTGGCGGGGGCGCGGGTGGTGGTGTGGGGCGTGGGTGGGACCACTACCGACAGTGGCGGCCGCTTCTTTTTGGGTTCGGTTCCGCCAGGGGTCTACGAGGTGGAGCTGGACCCGGATAAGCTTCCTTTGGAGTTGGTTCCCAAGCGTTCCCGGGTGGTGGTGGAGGTCCAGGCGGGTGTGACCACCCGGGTGGACTTTCCCATGGAGGTGTTGGTGGGGGTGGCAGGGCGCGTGACCGACGCCGCGGGAAGACCGGTGGCAGGGGTGCGGGTGGTGTTAGAAGGCGAGCAGTCTATTCGGGTGAAAGAGACCTCTTCCGATGAGTTTGGCCTCTTCCGCTTTGACCAAGTACCCTTGGGCACTTACATCCTCCGCGCGGTAGGGCCCGAGGAAAGGAGCCTAACTTGGCGCCAGGTGGAGCTGCGCGAGTTCCTCTTTGACCAGGACCTGCAGCTTCCCCCTTTGTCCTAAAACCGTACATCACCCAGGTTTAGGGAACGTTGGCCGCGTGGTCTTCCCGGGGGAGGCGTTCTATGTCCGTTTTTCGAACATGGTGGGGTGAGCCGGTAGACCGTTGAAAGGTTGTAAGGTATTGAGAAAAAAACCTTTATCCATAACCCGAGCCACGGCACGCTCCTCGCACCTTAAGGGGCGGGAGGTGGGTTATGGTCCGGTGGATCGCCGCAGGGTTGCTTCTGGTGGCAGCGGTCCATGCCCATGCGGGGGATACGGGCGTGCGCGTGTCTCTCACCGGCCTGCCCACGCTTCCTGCCCACTCCGGACCGGTCCGGCTGGTGGATGTCATTCGCCACATGGCTGTGAGCAGCCAGGGCAAGGGTGCGGCGCTGCAGGTCCTCACCGTTCATCTGCCTGACCGCGCCGGTTCCAAAGGAAGCCCACAAAAACCCTTTACGGGGCCGGGAACGCTGGTGGCCCCCAACACCGTGGCCAGCTTTTAGCGACGCCCGGGGATGGATACCCCTTCGGCACTGCCCCCTAGGTGGCGGAGCGTGCCGTCACCAGGGATCAGGTCCCCCGGGCCTCCATCGCTGAGATCAAAGGTGTAGCCCCAAACAAATCGGTCACGGATTCGGGTGACAGCCAACGTTTGCCACGTGGAGAGGCGCAGGGCACGGTAGGTAACCGATGGCGTACCCACCTGGTGGAACAGCAGCTTGATCTGACCCTGGGGGCAGGGAAGGGAAAAGCCCACCAGCCCCAGGGGAAAATCGTAGAGGGGATCAGGGGTTCCGCTACCCGCTTCGGTCACGGTGAAGACCTGGGTAAGCTGCGGACAACCGGTTGCTTCCACGGTGATCCAGCCTTTCCCAATGGCCAGGGGCAGGGTAGCCACGTGCCTTTGGTTGCGATCGGGGATCCCATCACCGTTGCCATCGCCTTTGCGGAACACGGGGAACCCATCCCCCCCGGGGTAGCTATCTTCCACTGCCGCCGCCACGCCGTCCCCATCGTCGGCCGCCTGAAGCTCCAGCTGGGCGGTGTTGTTGGTAGGGTTAGGATCACTGGTGGAGGAGGCGGCGGTGACGGTCAACGTGCCCCCGGCAAAGCTGGGGCTGGCTTGCAGGGTGACACTGCAAGTGGCCGTGCCGTGAACCGTCAGGGAGCCCACGCTCCAGCCGCCGGCAAAGAGGGTGCAGGGATCGGCCACTGCGGCAAGCCCTGGTGGGAGAGCTCCGGAGACGGTTACGCCGGCGGCGGGGGAAGGCCCCTGGGCGCTGACCCACACCTCCACGGGGAAGGGATGGGCATCAATCGGGTCGGGGGGTGCAGCCCACAGGTCCAGGGTCAGATCCGACTGGGGACCCCCGGGGGGAAAGGTGGGGGCAAAGAGGCAGAGGGCCGTTCCGGTGTTCACCAGACCGACCCGTCGTGCGCTCCACGCCGCCCCGTGGTGGGCTCCTGGGCCTTGCCAGCCGATGGTGGCTGCTTGCTCGCTGCCCGGCGGCAGAGCGGCGTACTGGAAAACCACTTGCCCGCTCTGGTGGTAGAGGACCACCTGGAAGGTGAGGGGCAGCGAACCCCCAGAAAGCTGCAGGTTGGACCATTGCACCACGGTACAAGGTTCCGCCCCTAGCGCTTCGGAGCTCCGTGGACAGGAGGGGTAAGAGGCGGTCAGCACGCTGCCCCCGGATCGCACCAGGTCGGCGTGGAAGGGCAGAAGCCGCGCGCTTTCGGTAAACACTGGCGACGCAGAAGGGAAGAAGGCGGAAGCCACCGCGGGCAGGAGGGCATCAGGGGAAAAATCTCGCCCGTCCTCCTGGTTCAGGCCACTGGCAAAAGCCACGTAGCCGTTCACCGATACCACCAGACTACTTAGCGCCAGGCCGTAAAAGGGAAAAGGCTGAGGGAGGGCAACCACAGCGCCGCCGTCGTCATCGGCCGGCGGATCGCCGGGGGCGGCATAGGGCGCGCTGAAGATGAGGGGTGTGCCGGCAGCGTCAATGTTGAGGAAGTTGTACGCGCAGTGGCTGGAGGCTTGGGAGTACATACGATAGCCATACCCGTCACTTAGCCCTTGTTGCACGCGGCTTTGACCCATCACCGCCGTGGGAACCGAAACCAGCAAACCGAGCAAGAGTAGCTTTCTCATGGCCCACCTCTATTGCACTGTCAGCGCCAGGCACCAGCGCTCCAGCGTTCCCGTCTGGCCGTTGGCCCGGTCCTCCACCCGCAGCTGCCAGGTTCCCGGGCTGGTTTGCCCATCAAAAGCGCTTAGAGCTTGGAAGGGATAGAAAAACCCGGACACGGCGGGCAAGTTACCGCACTGGACTTGCACGTTGCCCGTGGCCTCGTCATCCAGCATGGCATCCACGTTGTCCCCCTGGCACCCTCCTGAGCCGTTGGTGAGGCGGTTCATCAGCTGGCGTGTGGTTCCGGCAGGCGAGGTGAGGAAGGCGTTCAGATCTCCCACCCGCGGGTGGGTGATGAGAAGCCACACATCCACGTCCGTGACCACACCCCACCCCGCAGGGGCGGAGACGGTACTGGTGACCCCTGTGGGGCTGTTGTCGGGGATGGCCGCATTGGGGGCGGCGCACAGGAGGTAGCGCGGCGGGCCGGTGGCGGGTCCGTAGCGAAAGATCTCGTAGTTGCCATCGGCGTTGGAGCCCAAAGGGTTTTGGTCTGACTGCCAGGCGGCGTAAAGAACTGCACCATTTCTGCTTACCGTGGGAGCCAAGGGCGTAGGAGCGGCGGCCATCCCCACCCCGGGTTGATTGCTGGTGGCGGTGGCGAAGTACCGTGCCGTGAAGGTTCCGGACAGGAAGTCTAAGCGCTCGCCCACCGCCCAAGCCCCGTCATCGGTGAGGCGCGCCATGATGTAGGCCTCAGTGGCTGGGCCAGCGGAGAGTTGCCGTATGGTGCCGCTGGGCCAGAAGAAGAGCTCGTAGCCCCCGTCGCCGTTGCCTCCGGCGAAGTTGCCGTTGGAGATAAAGGCAATCGCGGCGCCGCTGGCGGAAATGGCCGGGGTGTCATTGAAAATGGCGCCGCTGGTGGTGGTAATGGCTTGGAAGGTGTTGGCGGTGCGATCCCAACGGTAAATTTCCGGATTCCCGTCGGGGTTCGTGCCGCCGATGTTACAGGTGGAAACAAAGGCCACGAATTGCCCCGTGCTCCGACTCACCGACGGAGCGTAGTTTTGGCAACTGGAGGTGGAGGTGCCGGCAAAGGTGGTGCCGTTCCACGCGACGATCTCGTCGTTGCCGTCAGGATTGGTAAAGGTGCCATGGCCACAGTTGGAGACAAACACCACCGGTGTGCCGGTGCCATCGCCTGCCACCACGGGGAAGCGGTTTTGACAGGGTGCGGTGGTGCTGGTCACCTGGACGGTGGTCAGGGTGGTACGGTCTACGCGAAAGATTTCCCAGTTGCCGTCAGTGTTGCCGCCGGTGAGGTTGGCGTTGGAGGCAAACACCACAAAACGACCGTTGCTGGTGACGGCGGGATGGGAGAAGCTGCCACCTGAGGCAGCGGTAAGCCTTTGCAGGGTGCCCCCTGACCAGAAGTAGACTTGCTCCACCGCGCCCGGGTTATCTCCTGTCAGGTTCCCCGAGGAGATGAACACGTAGGAAGGGGGGTTTTCCCCTGCTGCCACCTCGCGGGACTGGGTGGGGCGAGCTTCCAAACCGCCCCCCTTCAGCTCTACCGTCCACCCTGCTGAGACGGTCACCTGGGCGGTTTGCGGGGTGCACGCCGGAACCGCCACCGCGTCCACCGCCAGGGCGGAGTCAAAGGTGGCATCACCCTGGTCGGCCACGCGGAAACGGAGCGTGTAGTTCCCAGGGGTGGCTAACGTGACGCAGGTGCTGTACCACTCGGTGCGGCCGTTGCCCGCACCCCCCCTGATTTGCGTGTTTTGGATAGGCCCGGGGGCGGTAAACAGGTACTGAGTGTTGTCGTACGGGCCGAAATCGGGCCAGGGGGAAGCACCGGTGACGTTTTTCAACACGCTGTGACGGAACAGGGGAGCTTCATTGATGGTGACGTCAAAAAGGTCATCGAAGGCCGCCCCTTGGTCCCCCTCGCTGGTGAGGAACATTACCGCCACCTGCAGCCCTGCAGGAGCCGTGGTGAGGGTAAAGGTTTGCTGCAGGGTGGCCAGGTCGTAGTCGTTGCTCCCGCCCTGCCCGTCCAGGCTCGTGGCGGAACCACCGGCATTGCCAGGGCCGGTGGAGAGGACGGCAAAGTAGGACCCGTCAAAGGGCGTGATGGAGGGGTTAACCCCTGTGGCGCTGATCACCTGGACCCGCCCAGTCCCCCCGGCGGTCCACCCGGTGAGCGTACCGGTCTCAAACGACCCGTTGGTGATTTGGGCGGAGGCGGTTCCCGCCGCCGCCAAGGCGACCAAGGTTGCCATGCGCATGGTTCCGCTCCCGTTCACAATCTAAACCCCCTTCCGACAGAATGCAAAAATCGCGCCCGGTTCTCCGGGCGCAGCTCCGCGGGGTGGTGACCTTTTTGTTCCCTACAGGATTGCCTCCATGGGGGCCATCTCCCCGGCGCGGATGGCCACTGCCCGCGCCGTGACGTTGGGCAGGACCCGGTAGGCAAAGTGGATGGCGGCCTGAACTTTGTTGTGGTAGAAGGCGGCCGCGGCGTTTTCATTGAGGAACTGCTTGTATGCCACCTCGTCCTCCACCGGAACCCCCGCTTGTTGGGCCAGGGCCTGCAGCTTTTCTCGTGCGATCACCGCCTGGTCCAGGAGGAAGTGAGCGCCCAAGGTATCGCCGATCATGTCCAGGAACGGCACCGAGTTCAACAGCACCACCATCACCGCATCAGGCCGTTTGGTGAGTCCCTTGGAAATGTCTTCAATTTGCTTGAGGGCGGCCCCCAGCATCCACGCCGGTTCCATGAGCTGGGGATCGTTGCGCAGCTTCTTGAAGGTGGACTCTGCCATTCCCAGCAGCTCGCGAATCGGTTTACCGCCCTTGGCCGGCAGCTTGCGCGCCACCAGATCCAGGGCCTGGATCCCATTGGTCCCCTCGTAGATGGAGGCGATCTTGGCATCCCGCAGGTACTGCTCCACCGGGTACTCCTGGGTGTAGCCGTACCCGCCAAAGACCTGGAGGCACCACTCGGTGACGCGGAACCCCCAGTCGGACGCCCAGGCCTTGCAAATGGGGGTCAGCACCTCCACGTAGGACTGGTAACGTTCCTGTTCCTCGCCTTCGCTGACCCGGCTCATGTCAATGAAAAAGGAGGTTTGCATGAGCAAGGCCCGCATGGCTTGCACGTAGGCATAGGAGGTGAAGAGCATGCGGCGGACATCGGGGTGCTCAATGATGGGCACCTGCGGCGCCTCATGGTCCTTCAGGCGGGTCCAGTGGCGACCCTGGAGGCGGGTCTTGGCGTACTGCCATGCCTCCTGCAACGCCGTGGCGGCCAAGGCTTCACCCTGGAGCCCCACCTCAATGCGCGCTGGGTTCATCATGTGGAACATCAACTTCATCCCCTGCAGTTCTTCTCCCAAGAGGTAGCCCTCGCACTGGTTGTTCGGGCCAAAGACCAACGAGCAGGTGGGGGAGCCGTGAATACCCAGCTTGTGCTCAATACCCGCGGTTTGCACGTCGTTGGGTTGACCCAGGGAGCCGTCGGGGTTGACGCGGATTTTCGGTACCACAAACAGGGAAAGACCGGCCGTGCCCGCAGGTGCACCGGGAGTGCGGGCCAAGACCAGGTGGATAATGTTTTCCGTGAGGTCTTGATCCCCGGAGGTGATGAAGATCTTTTCACCGGAAATGAGGTACTTCCCGTCCCCTGCCTTCACCGCCCGGGTTTTAGAAGCCCCCACGTCCGAACCGGCCTGGGGTTCGGTGAGGCACATGGTTCCGCCCCACTGGCCCGCGTACATCTTTTCCACGAACAGACGGCGAAGTTCGTCGCTGCCAAACTTTTCAATGAGGTATCCGGCGCCACGGGTGAGGAGGGCGGTGAGAGAGAGGGAGATGTTGGCGCCAAAGAAAAATTCGTTGACGGCCGTACCCACCACTTCGGGTAACCCCATCCCGCCAAACTCGGGGGAGTTGATGCAGGAGATCCAACCGCCCTCGCACAGCTTCTGGTAGGCCTCGCGGAAGCCCTCCGGCATAACCACTCGGCCGTCCACGAACTTAGCCCCGACGCGATCTCCTTCCCTGTTGGTGGGAGCCAGGACCTGGGCGGCTAGCTTGTTCGCTTCTTCTAATACCATTTCCAAATCTTGCCGGGTCCACTGGGAAAAACGTTCGGTTTGCAAGAGCTTTTCCGTAGGCAGCCAGTCAAAGAGCTGAAAGGTTACGTCCCTCATGTCCACTTGGAATGCCACCGCCCACCTCCCTTCCGGTTCTCCCGCCCGCGTTGGGGGACTGAACCGGCATTCAGTTTGCACCTGGCTTTGGGTAAAGGCAAGCCCAGGTGTCGGCAGCTCCCCTTGCACTGCCTGCCGCCAATTGCCAAACTAAGACCATGAAACACGGGCTTCTTGCAGCTCTCGCAGCGGGCCTGCTGGCTGTGGTGGCAGAGGCGGTGTCGGTCAACCCCCAGCGGCAGGTGGTGGTGCAACCGGATGGCAGCGTGGTGGAGGTCACCCCAGTGGGGGACGAGTTTAACCTCTGGTGGGAGCTCCCCACGGGCGAGACGGTGATCCTTGACCAAGAGGGTTTCCTCCGCTTGGCGGTTCTGGACGAGGCAGGGCGCTTGGTTCCAGGACCGCCCGTGGGACGGCGGGAGGGCCTCCAGGCCCTTGCCGGCTGGCCCAAGCACCTGCGGCCCACCGCCTCGGGGTGGGGAGCGGGGGAGTTGCTCCCCGTGCTTCCTTTTTCGCGCCCGGAGGGCATCGCGACGCTGTCGGCCGCCACCAGCCAGCCAATTCTTGTGCTCTTGGTGTCCTTCACCGACCGCCAGCCGGTGGGCTCGCAACCCGCAGACTTTTCCGCCTTGCTCTTCCAGGGGGATACCTCTGCGGCTGCCTACCTCCGCCAAGCCACCTTGCACAAGTTGGCCCTGGAGCCGGCTGCGGAGGGCCACGGCGTGGTCAACGACGGGGTGGTGGGATGGCTGGCTTTGCCCATGGCCCATCCCAATCGCGGCCTCACGGGCTCCAAAGACCCGGCCGTCACCGAGCAACAGAAAAGGCAAGCGGCCCACAACATGCGGTTGGCGGTAGCCGCAGCCATTCAGGCGGCGGACCCCTTCGTGGACTTTTCTCGGTACGACCGGGATCGCAATGGCGGTATTTCACGCCGCGAACTGGCCTTGGTGGTGATCACCGCCGGCTACGAGTCTTCCTTTGGCGGATACAAACCCGCCTATAGTCCAGCCAACTGGGGACACCGTTGGTCCTTGGGCAACTTCAACGATGGTGTGGGCGCGGTGCCAGGTCCGGTGGTGGATGGGGTCGTGGTGGGGGATTCCTCCTTTGATGGGGGCTACACCTCTTTTGGTGAGTGGATGCAATCCTCCGCCACCAACGGCCACCGCAGCACCGTGGGGATTTTGGTGCACGAGCTGGGGCATGACACCCTGGGTTTGCCCGATCTCTACGACACCGATGGCAGTTCGGCGGGGGTCGGCGGGTTGTGTCTGATGGGTTCCGGTTCCTGGGGTTGTGAACCCCCCTGCTATGGGGGGGAACTGCCGGTGCTCCTTTCCGCCTGGGCACGGGTGGTAACGGAGGTGGTCCGACCGCGGGACCTGCGGGGCACAGAGGCGCCGCGGCTTTCCCCGGCTCCCGCCGCGGGGGAAGTCCTGCGCCTGGGAACCGGTGCTGGGCCGGAGTACTTCCTGCTGGAGCAGCGGCGAGCGCAGGGTTTTGACCGGGGTCTTTTGCGGTGGGATGCGGCTTTTGCCTCGGCACCTGGGTTGGCGGTATGGCATGTGGATGAGAGCAAGACCAGCAACGCCGATGAAAACCAGCGGATGGTAGACCTGGAAGAAGCCAGCGGCACAGAACCCCTCAACGGGAAGGACAACCTGTTTGCGGCAGAAATGCTCTTCCGCCCAGGCGGCAACACGCGCTTTAGCGATAGCACCACCCCAAAGGCCACAAGGCAGGGGGATTGGGGGGTGACGGGTGTGTCGGTGGAGGTGTCCGGTTGGGAAGGGGAACGGTTGGTGCTGGCGACCCTGGCCCCCAATCCCGTGGGTGTGGATCACGACACCTGTGCCGGTGCCTTGTTGGTGACGTTGAACTGGGGAGAGACCTACCGCTTCCGGGGATGGCTGGCCCAGGCCACTGGCGGGGATGTGCTCATGCCCTGCGCCCCGGTCTCCAAGACCGCCTTTTGGCAGTTGGTTCCGCGGCGCACGGGCAAGCTTTCCGTCCTTGCCCAAGGCTACGACACGGTGGCGGCGTTGTTCCGAGGCAGCTGCGCCACCCTCACGCCTTTTGACTGCAACGACGATGTGGATTCGGCTGGTTCGTCGCAGTTGAGCGAGCGCCCTGTGCGCCGGGGAGAGCCGCTGTACCTGGTGGTGGGGCGCTACGGCAGTGGACGTCCGGTGGGCGGGGAATTGGACCTCACGGTGAGCCTAGCTCCGGCCAATCCCTTGCTGGTCCAGGTGCTCACAGCCCAGGGCTGCCCCAGGACGGCGGTGAAGTTCCGCGTGGGGAAAAACGACGGGGCAGCGGTGACTGATCTTCAGCCGAGCGATGTGCACGTTTTCTTGGAGAACCAGGAATTGCCGGTGCAATCCCTAATCCATGAGGGCTCCGGGGTCTACTGGGTTTGGTTTACCCTGGTGCGGGAAGGCCGCTTGCGGCTGGAGGTGGACACGGAAACGGCAGCAGGGCAAGGTGAGCTTTCCATCGTTTGCCAGCGAATGCCCCGTCGCCTGCTTTGACCTGCCCGCGAGGGGGAACCCTCGGGGGCTGTGGCCCCACTCAGGTCCCCCTGTGCCCGCGCTAGTTTGCATCGACGGCTAGGATCGGGCAGCGCAGACCCTCAGCTGCGCCCAGTTCCTTGACCAAAGGGCCCCCGTCGCTAGACAAAAGTTTTCACCCAAAGGGGTTGATGCGCGCCGTGTTGTCCCCGCGGGGCCGATGAGGGAGTGTGGATTGTGCCATTTTCCGGCACCCGGAGGAGGTCCTGTGCAGCGGTTGACCTTGCGTACACCAAGGGGCATGATGAGGCGGATGCTCGGCAGGCTGGCCCGTCGCCCGCAAGAGGCGTTGCTACTGGCTGCGCTGGATGGGGTGCTCCTGGTGGGTGCGGTCCTTCTGGCCCACTGGCTGCGCTTTAACCCCGCCGACCGAGCGGTGCACCTGGCACGGCTGGCGGAGCACCCCGGTCTGTCCCTGGTAGGTCTGGTGGGGCTCTGGGTGGTGGCCACCGCGGCCGAGCTGTACCAGAGCCCCCCGTTATTACCCGGGGAGCGGGCTTTGCGGGTGGCTTTTGCTGCCTTGGCCTGGGGTGTGGTGCTGGTCCTGGCCACCTACTTGGTGCCGGAGTGGAAGTTCGGACGTGGGCTTCTTCTGGCCACCACCGCGAGCTGGGGGCTGGGGGCGTTTGCCCTACGCTCTGCTTTGGACCACCACCGCCAGCAGCGGGAAAAACCCCCGGCGTGGCTGGTGGGGGAAGGGGAAGAGCTGGGCCCGCTGTTGCATTTGGGCCAAAACCCCGCCTGCCCCTGGCGCTTGTTACCGGTTTCCCCGCAAGCCCTGGAAAAGCCTGAGGGCACTGAAGAACCAGCGGTGGTGTTCGTGGTTGATCCGCGCCGGCTGCCAGGGTTGGTGGGGCTGCACTTTGCCGGCGTGCCAGTGGTGCCGGCGTGGGAGCTTTGGGCCTTGGTGGAGGGGCGGTTGCCCGTGGATTTGCTCGCTCCGGAAACGTTCCTGTACCAGCGGGAGTTTGTGGGGATCCACTGGGAGGTGTTTAACCGCACCACGCGGGTGGTGGACGTGGTGGTGGCGGCTTTGCTTTTGGTGCTCGCCTCGCCGCTACTGCTGCTGGCCGGCTTGGGCTCCTGGCTCCTGCAAGGCACGCCGGTGTTCTACCGCCAGGTCCGCTTGGGTCAGTTTGGTCGGCCCTTTGTCCTGTGGAAGCTGCGCACCATGCACCGCCGGGCAGAGCTCAACGGACCGGAATTCTGCCGCGAGGACGACCCGCGGGTCACGCCTCTTGGCAGGCTCCTGCGTCGCTTGCGGGTGGATGAGCTGCCCCAACTGTACAACGGGTTGGTGGGGGATATGTCGCTGGTGGGGCCGCGCCCTGAACGTCCGGAGTTCGTGCGCCAGCTGGCGGAGCAAATTCCCTATTACAGCTTTCGCCTCGCAGTGCCACCTGGTCTGACCGGTTGGGCGCAAGTGAACATGCCCTACGCCCGCACGGTGGAGGAGCACCGGCGCAAGCTGGAATACGACCTCTATTTCATCCGGGAGCGCTCCCTATCCCTGTATCTGATGGTGTTGCTGCGCACCGTTAGCGCTGCCCTGTTCGGGGTTCGGCGATGAACGCCCGGGTGGGCGTGGTGGTGGTGCACTTTGGCAGCCCCCAACCCACCCGCCGGTGTGTGGCCTCGGTCCTCGGCGACCCTTCGCCGGTGGAGCGGCTCTTGGTGGTGGTGGATAACAGCGGGAACCTACCCGAACTGGCCAACGCTGTGCTGCTCCGCTGTCCGGACAATCCCGGATTTGGTGAAGGTGCCAACCGTGGCATCCGGCTTCTGGCAGACCGAGGGGTACCAGCGGTGGTGGTCCTCAACCATGATGTGGAGATCATGCCCGGTTTTTTCTCTTCGGTGGTCAGGCACTTGCAAAGGGAGGGGGTGGGTGCGGTGGGTGGTCCCCTCTTTTTCCCTGACGGGAGAAGGCTGTGGGCTGCCGGTGGGGCAGTGCTTTGGCCGCTGGGCACGGTGCGGCAGTTCCGCTCCTTGCGCCGGGCTTGGCGGGCACGACCGGTGGGTTTCCTCCCCGGGGCGGCGTTGGGTTTGCGGTGGGATGCCTTTTGGCAGGTAGGGGGGTTTGACCCGCGTTTTTTCGTGTACCACGAGGACTTGGACCTGTGCCTGCGCTTGCGGCGAGCGGGCTGGCAGCTTTGGTACGCTCCCGGGGCGGCAGCGATCCATCACCTGGGAAGTGCCACCGGTTCCTACGCGTACTCGCCTTTGTACTTAGAGCACTTGGCCCGGACTCGGCTGCGCCCGTTTCGTCCGTTGGCCCTGCGCCTTTGGTTGGCGTCGGTGCACTCCCTGTACGTGGCTGGACGGTGGGCTTTTCTCCGTCTGCACGGCGAGGAGGAGAAGGCCGCGGCTCTCTGGCGCGGGCATCGGGCGGCTTTGGCCACTGTGGGAGAGGGTCCCCTAGCGGTGGTGCATCGCCGCCGCTCCCAGCACCTCTTGGAAGGCGCTGCCCACCCTGGGTAAGTGGTGCTTGGATCGGACCCATGCAAAAGCCACCGCCGCTTGCTCTTCGGCCTGGCGAGGATGCTCCAGGAGCGCTGCAATGAGCTCAACCCATTGCTCGGCGTTGGCCGCTTGAGCCAGGGCCTGGGAGGGTATGCCATCTAGGCCCTGCGCAGCGGCAGGGGTGGTTACCACGGGGACGCCGGCGGCCATGGCCTCCAGGACCTTGATGGGGGTCCCAGATCCAGCGAAGATCGGTGCCACCGCCACCGAGGCTTGCCGCCAAAGTGGGGCGAAGCTTTCCGGCTCTGGGATCAGTTCGACCCCCCAGCGCACGAGCCGCCGGATGCGCCTGCTGGGCCGGGACCCGGCCACGATCCAGCGCAGCGCGGGAAACCTCCGGCGTAGCCTGGGCCAAACCTGACGGGCAAACCAACCAATTCCCTGAACCGTGGGAAAGTAGCCCAAGTTGCCGGTGGTCAGCAGTGTGGGCTGGGGCGGACGAGAAGGCGAAAAGGTGTCAGGAACCGGGATGCCAAAAGGCACCACCTGCAGCTTCGGGGCCAGGTCTTCCCTGCCGCCCATGACTGCCTGGCGGTCCCGCTCCGCCACCACCGTACCCACCGTGGCGCAGCCGGCCACCCACCGCTCCCAGGAGGCCATGCGGGCGCTCTCCCAGCGCCAAAGGGGGGCGAGGAACGGGTCAAAGCGGGCCCTTTGGCGCATGTTCAACGCCAGGGAATCCACAAAATCAACCACTGTCGGGATTTCTGCCAACTGGGGCAAGAGCCAGCCCAGGCGTGAGAGCATCAGCACCACCACCTGAGGTGCAAACTGCTCCAGCTCGCGCGCCATGACCCGCGCCAGTGCCGGCTCGCGGTGGAGGCTCACCTGCAACGGCTGCAGCGGTCGGGTCAGAAGGTTGCGGAAGATGGACCGCGTGCGCACCTCAACGTAGGCCTGCCGGAGGTGTGCGGGGATCTCAGCTGGCTGGTGCCCGGGGGGGATGAGGGTGAGGACGGCCACCTGGTGGCTGGTTCTCAGGTAGCTCACAAAACCCCAAAGGCGAGCTTGTTCGCCGCGCCGGGGGGGCCAAAAGGGGCGGGGGGCCACAAAGAGGATGCGCACGGACCAATGCAATAGTACCCGGTCTTACCTTTAGTGCTCCGAGCTCAGGTTTTATTTTCGTGGCGTGAGGGGGTCTTGACGTCTCCACGCTCAGGCATTATCCTATTAGCAGTCTCGGAGCCAGACTGCTAATCGGCTCCGGAGCTCAGAGCAGAGCTAAGAGAAAGGAGGAAGACGCAATGACGATTCGACCGCTCAACGACCGGGTGCTCCTGCGGCGCATCGAGCCGGAGGAGGTGGTGAAGGGAGGGATCATTATCCCCGATACGGCCAAGGAAAAGCCGCAAGAAGCTGAGGTCATTGCCGTAGGACCTGGGCGGCTGGATGACAGCGGCAAGCGGGTGCCCATTGAGGTAAAGAAAGGGGATCGCGTGCTCATCGGCAAGTACTCCGGGACCGACATCAAGATTGGCGACGAGGAGTACGTGATCGTGCGTGAGGACGAGATCCTCGGCGTGATTGAAAAGTAAAAGGAGGTGATGACCATGGCGAAGCAGATTGTCTATTCGGAAGAGGCGCGGCAGGCGGTGCTGCGCGGGGTGAACCGCCTGGCCGATGCGGTGAAGGTGACCCTCGGCCCCAAGGGCCGCAACGTGGTAATTGAGAAAAAGTTCGGCTCCCCGGTGATCACCAAGGATGGCGTCACCGTTGCCAAAGAGATTGAGCTCAAGGACAAGCTGGAAAACCTCGGCGCGCAAATGGTGCGGGAGGTGGCCTCCAAGACCTCCGATGTGGCGGGTGATGGGACCACCACCGCCACGGTCCTGGCCCAGGCTATTTACCGCGAGGGCGTAAAGAACGTCACCGCCGGGGCGAACCCCATGGACCTCAAGCGGGGAATTGACCTGGCGGTGAAGAAAGCGGTGGAGGCCATTACCAGCCTGGCCAAACCGGTGGAGGGGAAGGCCATCGCCCATGTGGGGACCATTTCCGCCAACAACGACGAGGAGATCGGCAACATCATTGCCGAGGCCATGGACAAGGTGGGCAAGGACGGTGTGATTACCGTGGAGGAGGCGAAAGGCCTGGAGACCACCTTGGAAGTGGTGGAAGGGATGCAGTTTGACCGTGGATACCTTTCCCCCTACTTCGTCACCGACGCTGAGCGCATGGAGTGCGTGTACGAGAACGCCAAGATCCTCCTCTTTGAGAAGAAGATCTCCTCCATGAAGGACCTCCTGCCCATCCTGGAGCAGGTAGCCAAGCAGGGGAAGCCGCTGTTGATCGTGGCCGAGGACGTGGAGGGGGAGGCGTTGGCCACCCTGGTGGTGAACAAGCTGCGGGGCACACTGCAAGTGGTGGCGGTGAAGGCCCCTGGGTTCGGCGATCGGCGTAAGGCCATGCTGGAGGACATCGCCATCCTCACCGGCGGCAAGCTCATCTCCGAGGATTTGGGCATCAAGTTGGAGAACGTGAAGTGGGAGGACCTGGGCAGCGCCCGCAAGATCACCGTCACCAAGGACGACACCACCATCGTGGTGGACGACGATGATCCCAAGAAGCGGGAAGCCATTGCCGGCCGGGTGAAGCAGATCCGCAAGCAAATTGAGGAAACCACCTCTGATTATGACCGCGAGAAGCTGCAGGAGCGGTTGGCCAAGCTGGTGGGCGGCGTGGCCCAGATCAAGGTGGGTGCGGCCACCGAGACGGAAATGAAAGAGAAGAAGGCGCGTGTGGAAGATGCGCTCCATGCCACCAAGGCTGCGGTGGAGGAGGGCATTGTCCCCGGTGGTGGGGTGGCGCTGCTGCGTGCCATGGACGAGGTGGAGAAGCTCCTGGACAAGTACACGGGGGATGTGAAGACGGGTATTCAAATCGTCCTCCGTGCCCTGGAAGAACCCACCCGCCAAATCATTTACAACGCCGGCATTGATGAGGCGGCGGTGTTGGTGCGGGAGATCCGCTCCAAGGGCGGCAACTTTGGATTCAACGCCCAAACCATGCAAATTGAGGACTTGGTGGCTTCTGGGGTCATTGACCCGGCCAAGGTCACCAAGAACGCTCTGATCAACGCCGCCTCCATCGCCGGGCTCATGCTCACCACGGAGGCTTTGGTGTCGGAAATCCCTGAGGAGGAGAAGAAGCCGGCCCACGGTGGCGGCGGCGTGAGCGACATGTACTAATCCCTGCCCCTTTGGGCAGCAGCTCCAGCGGGGCCGTGGCCCCGCTCTTTTTTTTTTTTCGTGGAGGGGCGCAGGTGGGCCACCTCTCCCGTGTTTTTTTGAACCTATGGGGCCAGAGTGGCTTTTTTCGCTTCTCCAGTACGGGAGCGCTTTGATGTGGTTCCATCGGCCTCGTCCTTCGTCCCCTTGGCGCCGTGGGTTAGGCATAATACGGTTGCCAACGGAGGGAGCTATGCAGGAAGCCGCGGCGCTGAAGATGGGCTCGGTGATTCGGCGAGAGGGGGAGCTATTCCGGGTTCTGGAGGTCCTCCACCACGGGGGGGGAGGGCAGTTTGCCGGGTTCATTGTGCTCAAGCTGAAATCGCTGAAGACCGGACATGTGAAGGAGGTGCGGGTTGCCCCCGCGGAAAAAGTGGAAGACGTGGAGCTGAACCGGCGCGAGCTGGAGTACCTGTACGAAGAGGAGGAGAACTTCGTCTTCATGGACAGCGAGACCTACGAGCAGTACAGCTTGCCCAAGGAGGTGTTGGGAAAGAAAAGCGTGTTTCTCACCCCTAACGCCACCCTCCCTGTGGAGTTTTGGCAAGACCAGCCGGTGAACGTGATCTTTCCGGAGGTGGTGGAGCTGAAGGTGGCCTCCGCCCCCCCGGGTTTGCGCGACATGGAGACCTCCACCTACAAGACCGCCGTCTTAGAAAACGGGATGGAGGTGCTGGTGCCGCAGTTCATTGAGACGGGCGACACGGTGCGCATTGAAACCGAGTCCGGTAAGTACTTGGAACGGGTAAGGCAGAAAAAGTAAATCCGGGCACTGTGCACCGCCGGAAACTTCCGGCGCAAGCAGGCGAAAACGGGGGGTGATTTTGGGTGACTGGCGCCATGGGCAGGAATCCCCCATCCGGGTGGGCATCAGCGCCTGCCTGCTGGGGCAAAGGGTGCGCTTTGACGGTGGCCACAAGCGGGATTCCTATTTGGTGGAAACCCTCGGGCGCTGGTTTAATTGGGTTCCCGTTTGCCCGGAGGTGGAGGTCGGGCTTGGCGTGCCCCGCCCCTCCCTGCGCCTGGCCACGGTGGGGGGTGAGGTGCGCCTCATGGAGCCGAAAGGGGGGCGGGATCTCACGGAGACCATGCGCCAATACGCCGCGGAGCGGGTGGCCCGCCTGGCCGAGCTGGACCTCTGCGGGTACATCCTCAAAAAGGACTCCCCCTCCTGCGGTATGGAACGCGTCAAGGTCTACGGGGAAGGGATGCCACGCCGGCAGGGGCGGGGGGTGTTTGCCGCCGTCCTTATGGAGCGCTTACCCCTGTTACCGGTGGAAGAGGAGGGGCGGCTTTCCAACCCCAAGCTGCGGGAAAACTTCGTGGAGCGGGTGTTTGCCTACCGCCGGCTCAAGCTGTTGTTTTCCGGGGAGTGGGATGTGGGGGAGCTGGTGGCCTTTCACACCGCCCACAAGTTGCAGCTCATGGCCCATAACCTGCAGTTGTTTCGCCAGCTGGGGCAGTTGGTGGCAGTTGCCCGCCAGCTTCCACCTCCCCAGTTGCGGCAGCAGTACGAGACGTTGTTCATGCGCTGCCTGGCCACACCTGCCACGACGCGGAAAAACACCAACGTGCTGCAGCACATGGCGGGATACTTCAAGAAAGTGGCGGACCCCGCCGATCGTCAGGAGCTGCACCAGTCCATTGAGGACTACCGGCAGGAACTGGTTCCGTTGGTGGTCCCGCTGACGCTTTTCCGCCATTTCATTCGCGCCTACCAGGTGCCATACCTGGCGGGCCAAACCTTTCTGGAGCCGCATCCCAAGGAGCTCATGCTGCGCAATCACGTCTGAAGTGC
Source organism: Thermoanaerobaculum sp. (assembly GCA_025060245.1). Taxonomy (GTDB): domain Bacteria; phylum Acidobacteriota; class Thermoanaerobaculia; order Thermoanaerobaculales; family Thermoanaerobaculaceae; genus Thermoanaerobaculum. The sequence continues at coordinate 43,848 of JANXCP010000001.1, forward strand.
TCCTGCCGGTGGGAGGGCAGCACCCGGAGGAATGGTGCTGTCAAGGCCCCCGGTTGACGAAAAGAGGGCTGCGATGAGGGTCGTCATCGTGGGGGGTGGCTTTGGGGGGTTGGCCTTGGCACGGCGGCTGCGCCGGGCCCCGCTGGAGGTGGTGTTGCTGGACCGGCGCAACTTTCACCTCTTCCAGCCGTTGCTGTATCAGGTGGCCACAGGAGGGTTGTCAGCGGCCAGCGTCTGTACCCCCCTGCGCTACGTGTTCCGCGGGGCCAAGAACGTGCACGTGTGGCTTGCCAAGGCGGTCGGCCTGGACCCCCGGGCCCGGCGCCTGCAGCTTGCGGACGGAGAGATTGCCTACGATCTCTTGGTGGTGGCTGCGGGCTCTCGTCCCCACTTTTTTGGCCACAGCCCGTGGGCGCAGGTGGCGTTGCCGTTGAAGACCGTGGAGGATGCAGCGGCCATTCGCAGCCGGGTGTTGGCGGCGTTTGAGCAGGCGGAGCGAGAGCACGATCCGGAGCAACTTCGTGCCCTCATGACCTTCGCCATCGTCGGCGGTGGGCCTACTGGTGTGGAGTTGGCCGGTGCCCTGGCGGAGGTGGCACGGTACACCCTGCGGCGGGAGTTCAGGCGGATTGAGCCTTCCTTGGCGCGTATCCTGTTGCTGGAAATGGCGGCGCGCATCCTACCGGGTATGCCGCCGACCCTTTCCGCGAGGGCTGAAAGGACCCTTCGCCGCCTAGGGGTGGAAGTCCTCACCAACACCCAGGTGGTGGAGGTGAGCCCCGCGGGGCTGCGGGTGCGCCGGGGAGTGCTGGAGGAAGAGCTGGCCTGCGGCAACGTCCTTTGGGCGGCCGGGGTAGAAGCAGTGCCTTTTGTGCGGGCGGTAGCCCGGGCGACGGGAGCTGCCACCGACCGCTGGGGCCGGATCCTGGTGAACCCCGATCTTACCGTGCCGGGCTTCCCCGAGATCTTCGTTTTGGGTGATGCCGCGGCCACGCGCGATGAGAACGGGCAGTTGCTCCCGGCTGTGGCTCCGGTGGCGGTGCAACAGGGCAGGTACGTGAGCCAGCTCATCCGCGCTCGCCTGCGCGGCAAGCCTCACCCCCCTTTCCGTTACCGCGACTGGGGCTACCTCGCCACGGTGGGGCGACATGAGGCGGTGGGGACGCTGTTCGGGTGGAAGCTTTGGGGGTGGCCCGCCTGGTTGCTCTGGGCCCTGGTTCACCTGGCCAAGATCGTGGGGTTTGCCAACCGCCTCTTGGTGCTGCTGCAATGGGCTTGGGCCTACCTCACCTTTGGCCGGACGGCGCGGGTCATGGTGGAGTGGCAGCCCGCCCCCAGCAGCGAGGGAAATAGCTAAGCTTGTGAGCCCCGTGGGCGGCCCCAAGCTTGGCTAGGCGAGAAGCCGGGGTTGGGCTTGGTGCGCCCTGCCCATCGGGCACCGTTCTCTCCGTGGCCTTTGGCGCCTTCCCCGCTAACCTGCAGCCGCTGCAGTGGCGAAGGGGTGTGCGGTGGCGCGGCGAGGGATGGTGACCCCTGCCGCTGGTAGAATGCCGCGGGGGCGCATATGGAGCGCATTTTCCTCGGTAAGGGCGAACGGGAGGTCTTCTTTTTGCTGCCCATGGCCTGTCGCCACGGGCTCATCGCCGGTGCCACGGGGACCGGGAAAACGGTGACCCTGCAGTTGTTGGCCGAGGGGTTTTCCCGCGCTGGCGTGCCGGTGTTGGCCACCGATGTGAAGGGTGACCTGGCGGGTTTGGCCATGCCTGGCGCCACCAAGGAGGCCCTGGTGCGCCGTGCCCAGGAGTTGGGCCTTGGGTCTTACCGGGGTGAGGGCTTCCCAGTAATTTTTTGGGACGTGTTTGGGCAGCAAGGGCACCCGGTCCGGGCCACGGTTTCCGATTTGGGTCCGCTCCTGTTGTCCCGGCTCCTGCAGCTTTCCGAGGCCCAAGAGGGGGCCCTCAATACCGCCTTCCATTGGGCCGACACTCAGGGGCTCTTGCTTTTGGATTTCAAGGACTTGGATGCGCTCCTCAACCATTTGGCAACGAACAAACAGGTGGACCTTCCCGCCTCGGTGCCCAGCTCCAGCCTGGGTGCCATTCAAAGACGCCTGTTGGTGCTGAAGCAACAAGGGGCGGAAGCCTTCCTTGGCGAGCCCATGCTGGAGGTGGAGGATTTGTTCTTGACCGACTCGCAGGGGCGCGGGGCGGTGCACCTTTTGGCCTGCGATCGTCTCTTTCAAAATCCGCGCCTCTACGCCACGGCACTGTTGTGGCTGCTGGCCGAGCTGTATGAGAACCTCCCCGAAGTGGGGGATCTACCCAAACCCAAGTTGGTGCTGTTCTTTGATGAGGCGCACCTGCTGTTTGAAGACGCCCCGAAAGCCTTGGTGGAGAAAATTGAACAGGTGGTGCGATTGGTGCGCTCCAAAGGCGTGGGGGTGTACTTCGTCACGCAAAACCCGCTGGACATTCCCGACCCCATTGCCGCGCAGCTGGGCCACCGGGTGCAGCATGCCCTGCGCGCTTTCGCGCCAAAGGAGCAGAAGACGGTGAAGGTGGTGGCGGAGACCTTCCGTCCCAACCCACCCCTGGACCCCGCCGCTGTGGTCACCCAATTGGGCATTGGGGAGGCGCTGGTCTCGGTCTTGGACGAGACGGGGACCCCGACGCCGGTGGAGCGGATCAAAATTGCTCCCCCGGTGTCCCGGGTGGGAGCGTTGAGTGCCGAGGAACGGAGTCGTAGTTACGCCACGAGCCCCTTGAAGGGCAAGTACGAGCGGGTGGTGGACCGGGAAAGCGCCTTTGAAGCCCTCCAGGAAAGGCCGGCAGTCCCGGAGATGGGGTGGAGCTGGGGCCGGACCGCGCCCCGCCCCACCGGGATGGGGCGGCGGGGCGACACGTTGGCCGAGGCCCTGCTCAAGAGCGCCGCTCGGTCCGTGGGGAGTAGTCTTGGACGGCAGATTGTACGTGGCGTGTTGGGCTCCATCCTACGAGGTCGTTAGCCGGCTCCTCCCTTTCCACGCCAAAACCCTCGTGCCCCTGGGCACTAGATCAACCAGTTGTAGGAAACCTTGAGGAACAGCGTGCGACCCATGGTGACGGCTTTGATCTGGTCGTTGCCTCGGAGGTTCGTATCGTAACCGAAGAAAAGCAGGCTTTGCGGGTTGAGCTTGTAGGCAAAGAGCAGCTGCACCCCGGTCTTCTTGCTCCTTGGCGCGGGAGGATCGCGGTACAGCTGCGGCCGGTGCACCACGCGGGTTTCCTGGAAGATGAGGCGCAGGTAGCTGCGGGTGGAAAAGTGGTACCAGCTGCGCCAGGAAGCTACCAGGGCGTGGTAGAGCTCGCCTTGATTGACCCGCAGCCGTTCTCCCACGAAATCCCCTTGGAGGTACAACCGGCGGCCAATGTTCCAGGTAAAGCCGGGGGAAAGGCGGACGAGCCTCGCCCCCTGGGAGTTGACGTAGTCCACCGTATCACCCGCCTCCACCCCCAGGGAAGAGGTGAAGGCGCCGGAAAAACGCACGTTGCCAAAAAGCCTTAGTCGATGGCCACGGTACTCGGTTCCTTGCCACACTTCGCTGAAGCGCCAAACCCGCACAAACACCATGGACTGTAAGGGACCCGCGTAGCGCCCCATCACCGCCACGCGGCGGTTGAGTAGGTTGCCCTGCTGGTCCTCCCACTCCTCCACCTCACCTCCCAGGGAAAGGCGGGAGTAAAAGCTGTTGGGCGTACCCCAAAAAACGCGTTGCCCTCCCACTTCGTAACCGCGGGTCCCCACCTGGGGAAGAAAGCCCAGGTCGGCTCGAAAGCCTTCCTCCACATTGCGGAAGAAGGCCCAGGCCTCCCAATGCCGACTCTCGTGGCTGGCGTGGAGCTGCCAGGCGTCTCCCTCCAGGGTTTTCTCCCTTAAGGAAGGGTCTAGTTCCGCCAGGCGCGGGTACCGGGTTTGCGAGCGCAGCAGCTGGAACTGCACCCGGGTACTTTCGGAAAAGCGCAACATGCCATCCAGGCCAGCAAGACGGTTCCAGTAGCCTGCAGCTTGGCGAAAGGTCGCCACGGCCCCGAGAACTGAGGAACGCCCCAGGTCGTAACGGTAGCGCAGCACCCCGGCATCGGAAGGTTGTGGCAGGGTGGTTTGGGAGGATTCCCGAACCCCGGGGAGGAGCAAGTTGGTGATCTCGTCGCGCACCGCGAGAAAACCCAGGGCACTTCGGCCCTCTTTACCGGTAAGCTTGATCCCCCACTGGGGATCCGCCAGGCTGCGGGTGTGCACGATGTGCATGGGGGTGGCGAAGTTTTCCGCCCCTTCCAGAAAAAATGGCCGCTTTTCTGGGTAAAAGAGGGCAAAGGTGCGGTTCACCTCCAGCTGTGCCGCGTCCGCTTCCACCTGGGAAAAGTCGGGATTGACGGTGGCCGTAAGGGAAAGGTTAGAGGTCAGCCCCCACAGCAGGGAAAACCCCGTATCACCGCGGCGGGACCTCGGGCTCATCCTTGGCTCTTGCATGGCCTCTCGCCGCTGGGATTGGAAGCCGGCAAAGCTGGGGTTCAGCTCCAGCCGGCGGCCAGGGGTGGCGGAGGCAAAGCCCGAAAGCTCGGGAAACTGGCATACGGTACAGGCGTTGTTGCGGTCTACGGGGGCGGAAGCTAACAAGCGCCGCAAGGAGCGGGGATAGGCCCGCATGGCCACAAACCCCCACCGTTTGGGCCCCGGATGGGAAGGGAAGCGCAAGGCGGCAAAGGGGATGGCCATTTCCACCTCGTACCCTTGCGGGGTAATCCGTCCTGCCGCCTCCCAGATGGCGTCAAAGGTAAAGTCTTCCGGGTCTTCAGTGGCGGTTTCGCTGCGAATGGCATCCGCCTGCACTCCCAAGGGGTTGACCAGGAACTCGTACGCTTTCCGTTTGTCGGCAAAGGTATCCAACATGAAGCCGACGAAGTCGTCGCGGAAGAGCCGATCGCGGTCCGAGAGGTGGGCGCGGATTTCCGCGGGGTTGGGGTCGTCAGCGAGAAATCCCACGAACAGAGCTTGCGGAGTGGACAGCAGCAAGCAGGTGGTGCGCACAGGTGCCGGGGTATTTTCCCCGGGATCAATTTCGAAGGGCAAGTCCACCACCAACGCCTGTTGCCATACCGGCTCATCCAAATAGCCGTCCACGCGGATGGTGGACACCACCTCCGGAACGTCAAGGACTTGTGCTTGTGCCATCGATTTTAACAGCATCGCCAGAGCCAAAAGCCCCAACCAACACTTCATCCCCTCTCCTCCCAAGGTCCAGAAAGCCGGGTTCGCTACCCGGCTCATCCATTAAACGGTTTGGCTGCTCTCGGGTTTAAGCGGCGGGCAAATCCCCTTCACCGAAGACCTGGGCCGTAAAGACGGCGTACTCGGCGCTGGTCCATGCCTCGGCTGGCAGTCCTGCCTTTTGCGCCAAGCGGGAAAGAAAGGTAGGCAAGTCCCACCCCGTTTCTACCGCCACCTGGGGGAGGAACACCGCGTTGTGCCGGCCCTTTTTCAAGACCACGCCGTGTTCCCCCAAGCGAATGGCGGACGGCCCTGGGATGGGTTGGGGGGGTGAGAGCACCGAAATTTCCACCTCTACGTGGGCCAGCTCAGCGGCTTCGACGCGGGGGAACCGTGGGTCGTAGAGGACCTCCACCGCGGCGCGGACCACCGTGTCCAGCAACGTCCCTATGGGCTCCAGCAACCCAATACACCCACGCAGTTTTTTCTCCCATCGGGTGTGCAGGGTGACAAAAGCACCCAAGGGGGCAAGAAAGGCGGGGGTGAGGGGGTGGGTTGCAAACCAATGGGCCACCTGTTCCCGGCGGGTGAGATGGGTTTCCATCACCGCCCGGGCCAGCTCCAGAAGGCTTTTTTGCTCGCTCCCATCAAGAGGCCTGCTGGCGGCTGGCGGGAGGTCCCGCCACGCCCGCCATTGACCAAAAAAGCCCGTGGCCACATAGGTCACCACCTGCTGCCAGTCCTGGCTGACCTCGTCTGACGTGCTCACGTGCAGCACCTGGCCCCGGCCGGTAAAGGCGTGGTGGAGGAGTTGCAGTAGCACGGTGATGGGCTTGGCCCCACAAACACTGTCCTGGCTCACCTCCACCTGGTGCCAAAACCCGCGCACATCCAACGCCGCGGCCCGCCCCGCCGTGGTTTCTGCCCGTCGCTTCAAAAGGCTCCCCAGCTCCCGCGTTTCGGGATAAACCACGTAGCCGTAGGGGCGCCCGTGATGGGTAAAGTCGGAGGAGACCACGATGACGGTGTCCGCAGCAACCACCGACACCAGAGCTTGAGCGATTTCCTCGGTTTGATCGAAAGTGGTTTGGTTGCCAATCAGAACCGGCACAATGGCGGCTTGGGGTGCTTGCGTTTGCACGAAGGGTAACTCCACTTCCAGACAGTGCTCCGGCTCGTGGGCTTGCGCTGGACCGGCAAAAAGGGCGTGTTCCCGAAGCAGTTCCACAGCCTCAACATCCACGGGAACTTCGCCGAGGGGCGTGGCAAAGGCGGCCACCCCCTCTGCCGGCAGGGCGGCACCCGCAAAGGAGCGGTAATGAGAGGGCCCTAAGAGCACCACGCGCCGCGCCTCCCGCGGCAAGTGGGCCAAGGCAACGCCCGCGGTGGCCCCGGAGTAAAGGTAGCCGGCATGGGGGGCGATCAAGGCTGCGGCTGGGGCTCGTTCCCGCTCTTGCCCGATAAACTGCATCACCTGGTCGCGCAACCTGACCGGGGAGGAAGGGTAAAAGGAGCCGGCCACAGCGGGGGGCCGTACGGGGCTCATGGTTGACTCCTCCCGCCCACAGGAATAAACCCTGACCGCACCTTTGGCAACCAGCGGTCGGCCAGCCAAACCAAGAGGGACCATGCCAAGGCGGGGAAGATGGGTTCCAGGTTGAGGGGGTACCCACCCTCCCCTCCCTGGAGGATCCACCAGGCCGCTCCCGCCGCCGACCCCAAAACTGCCACCAGCGCGCCCCGCGGCGAGTAACGCCGTCTTGCCGGTCCGTGGGCCAGGACCAGCGGAACCAGGAGGGCAGAGGTGACGATGCTACCCAGGTGGTGCCAGATGAGGACCACGCTGCCCAAGGAAAGGGCCAAGAGGGAGGCGATAGCTCCCACCATCACCAGGCATACCCCTACCCATAAGCGCTCCCAGCCGCGGGCTTGGGGTGGGAGCAGGTCATGGCCGGCCGTGGAGGCGGCGAGGAAAAGGTAGGAATGGGCGGTGGAGGACACGGTGGCAAAAAGGCCCACGGCAAAGACGGCGTTGAGCCAAGGGGAAAGGAGGAGGTTCCCCAGGGCGGGATAGGCCAAGCCCGGATCGGCCAAGTTTGGCACCAACACCCGGGCTGCCAGGCCGGAGAAGGTGGTGAGGAAGTCAAACAGCACCCAAAAGAGCACCGACAGCAGCACCCCCACCCGCGCCACCCGCGGGGTGGAAGCGGCGTAACAGCGCTGGTAAAAGCTGGGCTCCACCAGGGTTTGCAAGGCAATGACGTACCACACGGCGATGGCTTGCAGGGGGAGACCACCGGTAAGGGTTTTGTGGGAAGCTGGCAGCGCGTTCCACAGCGCCGCCCACCCGCCAATCTGCGCCAGCGCCGTGGGCAAGATAAGCAGGAACGCCGCATACATGAGAACAAACTGCACCAGGTTCGCCCGCACCACCGTGCGGAAGCCGCCAAACATCACCGAAAAGACGGTAAAAGCTGTGGCCCCCACCACCCCCAGGTGGCGAGGCACTCCCAGGTACACCTCCAGGAGCTGGCCGAGCATCAGCGTATAGGCTGCCGGGGTGGCCATGAGCAGCACCAGCACCGCGCCCACGCGGGCGGTGGTGGGCCCATAGCTGGCCTTCAGCTGTTCGGGAATGGACAGCACCGCACTGGCGCGCACCCGGGCTGCCAGTCCAAAGGCAAAGAGCAAGGCTGCGAGGTAGTAGGGGACACCAAAAACCATCCAGTTGGCCAAGCCGTAACGGTAAGAAAACTCACCAACTCCCAGCACCCCCCCGTACCAAGTGGCCACCAATGTGGCCACGAAGGGGACCAGGGTGAGGCGCCGGCCCGCCAAGAGGTAGTCCAGCAGCTGTGCCGTTCGCGACTTCCGATCCAGCACGAGCAGGACCGCGCCGTAAAGGACCAGCCCTACCAGAACCGGGAGGTTCACCGCTTGGTCCCAAGGGCAGCCCTGGGGCGTTTGTTTGGCGGACTAAGAGCCTGGAGGATGGCGAAGAAGACTTCCGTGTTCTCGTGCACCCCCGCCAGCGCCTGGGCGCCGGGACCCAGGGCAGCCAGCGGGACTTCCACTGCCGTGTGGAGACCTCGGTCGGGGGCGTACCCCTGCTCCGGCACGGTCACCTCGCTCACTCCGGTGTACAGCACACCGGTGGAGCCGTCCTTTTCCGGGTTGGCATGGACGCGCTTGTCGGGGCCCGCCTTGGCCGGGGCCACAGGCTTGTTCTGCGAGCGGAAGTCGTCGTAGTGGTCCGGGGCGGCGCCAAAGTGCACCACCACCTTTTTCGCCGGGTCTGGGTTGTCGGGGTAGCCGTCGCCGTTGGCGTCCGCAGCTTCAGGAAAACCAAGGCGGTCATAGGTGGCCACCTGGTCTCGGGTGCCGATGCGCTCCGGGTCGGTGACCCCGGGGAGCACCACGCCACCCGTTTCATGGTCGGCGGTGAGGATCACGAGGGTGTCGTTGGTGGGGTCCGCGTCGCCGTTGGTTTTCGCGGCAAACTCCAGGGCCACCTGGAGGGCCTGGTCCAAGTTATACACTTCCCAGAGCATGCGCTCGGCGTCCAGCATGTGGGCTTGTTTGTCAATGAGTGCTGCTTCTACCAGCAGGAAGAAGCCAAAAGGGTTTTGCCCCAGGACTTGGATGGCGGCGCGGGTCATCGCCGCCAAGGAGGGTTGGTCGGCAGACTCCCCCACCACCGCTGGATCCCCCCGGCGCTGCAGGTCAAAGGGGGAGTGCATGTGGCGTTCGGCAAAGAGTCCGAGGATCTTGGAGGGTTTGGACTTCACGGCCGCCTCCAGCTCGGTTTGCGAGAAGACCTGGACAAAACCGCGCTGGGCAAAGGATGGGAGGAGGTTGGGGCTGGAAAAGGTCTTCTTTCCTCCGCCCAGAAGCACGTGAACTCCGCACTCGTCGCTGGCCTGTAGGATTTGCTGGGCAATTCGGGCAGCCTCCCCGCGGTCAGCCACGTGGGCCAGGAAGGCGGCGGGCGTCGCGTCGGTGAGGTCGGCATCGCTAACCAACCCCGACACCATCCCTCGGGTGCGGTGCAAGAGGCAGGGCAAGGTTTCCACCCGCGGGTTGTCCCCATCGTCGGCGGTGGCGTCAGGAAACACCCCCATCATGCCGTTGGCGGTCTTCGTCCCGGTGGCGAAAGCGTGGGCTGCCGCTGCGGAGTCGGTGACGAACCCGGAAAGGGAGCTGGTCAGCAAGGCCCCAGCGACGGGTAAGGTGTCCATGCGCAGCCAACCTCGGCTCTTGCCCCCCTCAAACCCAAACAGGAACGCTCGTGCGGCTGTGCGATGGGCAAACCCAAACCCATCCCCCACCAAGAGCACCACGTGCCGCACCCGTCCCTCCGGCTTCGGCCACCCCAGGGCGCGGAACTCCCTCCGCGCAACCGCCACCACCTGCGGCGGCTCCTGGCCTCCCCCCGGCTTGAGCAGGCGAAACTCCAGGACGTGAGTCCCCGGACGGTCCACCGTCACCGCGGTTGCCACAAAACGGGTTCCCACCGCTGCTCCTGGCAGCGGCTGACCGTTGAGGCTGACCTGCCAGGTCAGACTTTGGATCGGTTCCCCCTCGGCCTGCACGTCAAAACGTTGACCCACGGCCAGGGTGCTGGCCGGGGGTGGGCTGATGATGTTGATGCTCTGCCCCTCGGCCGTCCAGGCAAAAAGAAGCCAAGCCAGGGCTGCAGACGGAGGAAAGAAAGACCTCATGGCCACCTCCCGCGGCAATGGTAGCCGCTCCTGTGCCGGCGACCAAGGGGCGGTTCCGCTAGAATCACCTTCCGTGGGAGGGGAGGGTGCATGAGCGTCCTGGAACACCACTTAGCTGATCCTTCGCTGGCAGCTCAGGGGCGGGCTCGCATTGCCTGGGCGGAGCGGGAAATGCCGGTGCTGCGGGAAATCCGACGGCGATTTGCGGCGGAAAAGCCCCTGGCGGGTCAGCGCATTGCCGCGTGCTTGCACGTCACTACGGAAACCGCCAACCTGGTCCTCACGTTGCAGGAGGGGGGAGCTGAGGTCCGGCTCTGCGCCTCCAACCCTTTGTCCACCCAGGACGACGTAGCCGCCGCCTTGGTTGTGGAGCATGGGATCTCGGTATTTGCTGTGCGCGGAGAGGACCAGGCTACCTACTACCGCCACATCCGCCAGTGCTTGGAGGGGCGCCCAACCCTCACGATGGACGACGGCGCGGACTTGGTTTCCTCCCTCATCCTCTTAGGCCGGGGGGAGCTGGCCAAGGCCCACCCCGAGGTACAGCGGTTTGGCGAGGAGCTGGGTGAGGAAGGGCGGCAGGCTTTGGTGGCGGGGGTGGTGGGATCCACGGAAGAAACCACCACTGGGGTCATTCGCCTACGCGCCATGGAGCGGGATGGGGTGTTGCGCTTCCCCGTGATTGCCGTCAACGACTCCGATACCAAACACCTGTTTGACAACCGTTACGGCACCGGTCAGTCCACGGTGGATGGGATCCTGCGCGCCACCAATGTGCTGTTGGCTGGGAAGGTGGTGGTGGTGGCAGGTTACGGCTGGTGCGGGCGCGGTGTGGCCACGCGGGCGCAGGGCATGGGAGCTCGGGTGGTGGTGACGGAAGTGGACCCGGTGCGGGCCCTGGAGGCGGCCATGGATGGGTTCACGGTGCTCCCCATGTTGGAGGCCGCCGCCCATGGGGACGTGTTCATCACCGTCACCGGAAACCGTTCGGTGATCACCGTGGAGCACGTGAGGTTGATGAAGGATGGAGCTATTCTCGCCAATTCCGGCCACTTTGATGTGGAAATTGACCTGGCCAGTTTACGACAGGTAGCCTCGCAGGTCCTTCCGGTCCGTCCCCATGTGGAGGCGTATCGTTTCCCCTGGGGGCGCACGGTGTACGTGCTGGCGCAGGGGCGCCTGGTCAATCTCGCCGCCGCCGAGGGTCACCCCGCGGCGGTCATGGATATGTCCTTCGCCAATCAGGCCTTAGCTGCTGAATACCTGGTCAAAATGGCGGGGCGGTTGCAGCCACGGGTCTTTCGCCTCCCCGCCGACTTAGACCGGGAAATTGCCCGCCTCAAGCTGGCCACCATGGGGCTGCGCTGCGATGTGCTCACGCCGGAACAGGAGCGCTACCTGGCCATGTGGCAGGAGGGGACTTGACGCCACCGTCAGAGCCAGGTCTGCCTTGAATTAATCGCCACCCGAGAAAACTTGTGGGTTTCCAGGGACACCCAGCGTCGCGTACCTGGTGAGGGTCCTATACCCGCACCAGCCAGTGATGGGTGTCGGGGTGAGTGCCAAATTGGATGCCCGTGAGCAGCTCGCGCAGCCGCCGCGCCACGGGACCCTCGTTGCCGTCGCCCACCTGGTACACCCGCTCGGATCCGTCGGGCAAGATGTCCACCAGCTCCCCTACTGGGGCCACCACGGCAGCGGTACCGCAGCCAAACACCTCGGTGCAATCCCCGGACTGCAGCCCCTGGATGATCTCCTCAATGTGGATAGCCCGCTGGACAAATGGGATCCCAATTTCCTTACACAGGATCCCGATGCTCTCGCGTGTGACCCCTTCCAAAATGGTGCCCGAGGTGGGTGGCGTGGTCACGACCCCGTCCAACACGAACATGATGTTCATCGCCCCCACCTCTTCCACGTGGCGCCGTTCCACCGCATCTAACCACAGTGCTTCGGCACATCCGTGGTCCCGGGCCACCTTTCGCGCTAACAGGGAAGCGGCGTAGTTGCCGCCAGTTTTTGCCGCTCCTGTTCCTCCTGGGGCGGCCCGCACCCACTCCCGGGCGATCATGATGCGCAACGTCTTGCCCGCGGTACGGAAGTAGGGGCCGGTGGGGCCGGTGATGATGAAATAGAGGTACTGGGTGGAGGGGCTCACACCTAGGCTTTCCTGGGTGGCGATCATGGTGGGGCGGATGTACAGCGCACCCGGAGCCGGGGGCACCCAGTCCCGGTCCACGGCCACTAGGGCCCGCATGGCCTCCAGCTGTACGGCTTCGGGAATTTCAGGCATGGACATGCGCCGCGCCGATCGGTTGAAACGGGCGGCATTGCGGTCGGGGCGGAACATGTGCACTGAGCCGTCGGGGTGCCGAAAGGCTTTGAGCCCTTCAAAGATCTCCTGACCGTAGTGTAGGACCATGGTGGCGGGGGAGAGGGAAAGGGGGCCAAAGGGCACGATGCGCGGGTTGTGCCATCCCTTTTCCTCGGTGTAGTCCATTAAGAACATGTTGGGCGAGAACGTCCGCCCAAAGGGCAAGTTGTTGGGGTCTAGGGGAAAGTCAGGGCTTCGCACGACGGAGCGATCGGTAATGTCCATAGAGTTTCCCTTTCTGCCGGCCAAAGCCGGCGCGCGTGTTCGGCTGAAGAGGACAAGCCTGCCCCCCTGGCCACCGCCAGGGGGAGGGTGGCCGAGGCGCTTTTACGCCAGCCGCAGGTCTTGCCAAAGAAAGCCATTGCGGGCGATTTGTTCTCCCCGCACGATGTCAATGGGTTGGGAAAACCGACGGTGGGTTACGACAAAGGTGTGAAACTCGCCGTGCTCTCCCCCCGGGTCCACAGCGGGGGGCAAGGAACATGCAAAGCCCGTGCTGACACAGGTGCCCAAAAGGAATGCCAGGTCGGCTTGGCAACAGACAACGGTGGCTACCCCCTTGCCTTCCCCGAACTCCTGCCACAGCCGTTGGGGGTCCTCACCCCACAGGGGGAAGTGAGCGGTAAGGCCTAGGAGGCCCACCAAGCGTTGGCGGAACTGCCGCACGTCGGCCAAGGCCACGTCGCCAAACACCACCCCCTCTACGCCCTCGCGGACCAGGGGTTCGAGGCTTGCCAGCCACACCCGCTCATAGGTGGTGTTCGGCACAAGCCCCGCTGGGCTTGCGTCCAGCGGGCAGAGGGGACAACCATCCTCGGCCGAAGGCGGTGGGAGGGTGACCTCCCAGTAAGGAAGGCCCAAGGCGTGGGCTTGCGCCTGAACCAGCTCCCGCCGCACCCCGTGCATGGTTACCCGGCCGAAGGGCTCCGAGACCGTGGTGAGGAGGCCGCACACTTGGTGGCCCTCATCCCACGCCCGGAGCAGGGCAAGGAGGGAATCCTTGCCACCACTCCAGGAGACCACCAGGCGCGCCATGGATCCCCCTGGTGGCTCAGACCGCCTGCGGTTGGGGCAGGTAGCGGGCGATGGCGGCAAAGGCAGCAAAGATGATCGCCGTGTAGGCCAGATCACCGAGCAAGCTCAAGCCGTAAAAGGGCAAAGCCGCCGCGTAACAAGCTACAAGCCCAGCGAACGTATGGGGGTACAGGGTGCCCCCTGCCCACACGGCAAAATTGGTTACCAGGTAGAACAGCGTGGACGCGGCCACGGAGGCCAGCGCCACCCGCCCGGCCTGTAACCCACGGGCGGCCAAGGAGCCGAGCACCACCACCAGCCCCAAGGCACCGTACACCGCCAGCATGTGTTGGTGGAATCCGGCACCGGTGAAAAGCTCCAGGAGGCCATCAGAGAGCAGCATGGAGGCCAGAGGGAGGAGCAAAGCGCGGGCCCGCAGGCCAAAGATTGCCCCCGAAAAAAGCGCCAATGCTGTCGCCGGTGCCACGTTCGGCGGGTGGGGAACCAGGCGCAACAGCGCTGCCAAAACGATCAAACCAGCCGCCACTGTCCACCGATTGAAAAACCGGCCCATGTGCACCTCCCCGCGGGCCAATCATAGCAAAGCCGCGAGGGCAATGGCAGCACACCACCTGCCCGGTCTAGCCAAGGTCGGACCTGTCAGAGGAGCTCCTCAGGCCGGGTTAGGGTAATCAAAGAACCGCACCTCAAGGCCAAACTTTTCCTCCAGGTGGGTGCCCAGGGCTTGCACGCCAAACCGCTCCGAGGCGTAGTGACCACAGGCCAGCACGTGGACCCCTTCCTCCTCGGCGCGGTGCATGAGCCACTCCTTGGGGTCGCCGGTGATCAGCGCGTCCAGGCCCGTTTCCACCGCTTCGTTCAGCGCCCCGCTCCCGCTGCCAGTGACAATGCCCACTGAGCTCACCCACTGACCCTGCGCCGGGAACACCAACGGTTCCTGGCCGGTGAGCAGCTGCAGGCGGCGAGCCAACTCGTCCAGGGGTTGGGGCCGGCCAAAGACTCCAGCCCAGCCCACCGTGAGGCCATGGAAAGTCCCAAATGGTTCTAATCCCTCCAGGCCTAGCTTGGTGGCCAATACGGCGGCGTTGCCCACTTCCGGGTGGCGGTCCAAAGGGAGGTGGTAAGCCAAAAGGTTGAGGTCATGGGCCAAGAGGGTGGCCAGGCGCCGGCGAACACTGCCGCAGATGGGTTCCACCTGCCCTTGCCAGAGGAGACCGTGGTGCACCAGGAGGGCCTCTGCTCCCCACCGTGCAGCCTCCTGGAAAAAACGGACACTGCAGGAAACCGCCGTGGCCAGGCGTGTGACCTGGCTTTTCCCCTCCACTTGCAGGCCGTTCAGGCTGGCGTCGGGGCACCCCTCCACGCCGAGGTACTCCTCCAAGTACGCCACCAGTTCGTCGCGATCCATAGGGGGATTCTGCACCCCTGGGGCAAGGGGGACAAGTCTCTGGGAAGGGGTGGGAGGCCTTCGTCTAGAATCTCCGCCATGGGCCACTTCGTTCGGGCGGCCTTTGTGGCGGTGGGGAGTGAGCTCTTGCGCACACCGCGCTTGGACACCAACTCCTTGCGGGTGGGGGAAAAGCTTGCGGGGCGCGGGGTGGTGCTGGTGGAGAAGCGCTGCGTCCCAGACGAGGTGGCGGCCATCGCCAGGGCGGTGGAGGAGTTGTTGGCGCGCGCCGACTTGGTCTTGTTGTCCGGCGGGCTGGGGCCCACGGCCGATGACGTGACCCGGGAAGGGGTGGCGCAGGCCCTGGGCCGAAAGTTGACCCTGGACGAGGGTATCCTCGGGCAACTGGAGGATCGTTACCGCCGCCTGGGTCGCACCATGCCCAGCATCGCCCGCCGCATGGCCTACGTTTTAGAAGGTGCGGACGTTCTGGCAAACCCCCGGGGCACCGCGCCGGGTCTCTGGCTGTCGCTGGGCTCCCAGGCGGTGGTGCTCTTGCCGGGCGTTCCCGAGGAGCTGGATACCATCCTCACCCTTCACGTGCTGCCGAGGGTAACCGGCCGGCCGTTCCTGGTGCGCACGCTGCGGGTGGCAGGGCGCTTTGAGTCGGAGGTGGAGCAGCGGGTGGCACCCCTGTACCCTCGCTTTGGGCGGGAGAAGATCACCATTTTGGCCAGTCGGGGCACGGTGGACCTGGTGCTGGGTGCCGAAACCCCCGAGGAGTTGGCGCAAATGGACCAAGCCTTTAGCGAGGTGTTGCAGGATGACCTCTTTGGCCGGGATGAGGCGACGTTAGCCCAGGTGGTTCTGGAGGCGTTGAAGGAGCGCCGTTGGTTGCTGGCCACCGCCGAGTCCTGCACGGGTGGGCTGGTGGGCTCGCTGTTGACCCAGGTGCCGGGAGCCAGTGAAGCCTACCTCGGGGGTGTGGTGTGCTACGCCAATTCCCTCAAGGCGCGTCTGGTGGGGGTGCCGGAGGATCTGTTAACCACGTACGGGGCGGTGAGTCGGCAGGTGGCGGAGGCATTGGCCCTGGGTGCCCGTCGTCTGGGGGCCCAGTGTGGCTTAGCCATCACCGGGATTGCCGGGCCGGGCGGGGGAAGCGCGGAAAAGCCGGTGGGTACGGTGCACATGGCGGTGGCCACGCCCCACCACGTGGAACACCGCCTGTACCGCTTTGGCGGCAGTCGTCAAACGGTGCGCGAGCTGGCGGCCAACTTCGCTTTGGACTTGCTGCGGCGCACCCTCAAGGGGGCCCCATGAGGTGCTTTTTGGCCGTGGAGCTTCCCCGCCCGTTGCGGGATAGTCTGGCAACCGCCATATCCCGGCTGCAGGGCCAGCTTCCCCCAGCGCGCTGGGTGAAAGCCGAAGGGCTCCACATCACCTTGAAGTTTCTGGGAGAGCAGGGGGAAAGGGAGGTGGCGGCACTGGTCAGCCACTTGGAGCGGGGTCTTAAGGGGGTTGTGTTCCCAGTGACGGTGAGCTTGCAGGGAGGGGGTTTTTTCCCCGACTCCAGCCGGCCGCGCGTGGCGTGGATTGGGGGTGCGGCACCCGGGCTGGAAAGCTGGGCAGCGGCGGCGGAGGAGGCCGCTCAGGCCATCGGCGTGCCGCGCGAGTCGCGTCCCTTTTCCCTGCACGTGACCCTAGCCCGTCTTGAACGGTCGTGGCCCGCGGCCGCCTGCGAACGTTTCCTCGGCGAACTCAGCTCCCTCGCCCTGCCCCCATTTCCGGCGGGGGAAGTGGTACTGTTTTCCAGCACGCTACGTCCAGGGGGAGCCGTCTACACTCCCCAACTCCGTTTGCCCGTGGGGGGAAGGTGAGGTTTGTTCTGGTTGCTGCCGCCTACCTCCTGGGCTCCATTCCCTTTGCCTTTGTTCTGGTGCGCCTGCGGACTGGGTTGGACCTTCGCCACCAGGGCTCGGGGACAGTGGGGGCGACGAATACCGGCAGGGTCTTGGGACTGGGGTGGGCCCTGGTGGTCATGGTGCTGGACGTGGGCAAGGGGCTTGTTGCCGTTTGGTTGGCCACCCAGCTTTCGGCTAACCCGGCCTGGCACACAGCCGCTGCCCTGGCGGCGGTGGCGGGTCACTGCTGGCCGGTGTGGCTTTCCTTTCACGGAGGCAAGGGCCTAGCCACCAGCGCTGGCGCGCTGCTGGTTTTGTCCCCGGAAACTTTGGCACTGGTGGGGGTGCTTTGGTTGGTGATTTTTGCTTGCCTCCGTCGGGTGGTGGTGGCTTCATCCGTGGCCACCGCCCTTATGCCCGTGGCCTTCGGGTGGCTGGAGCAGCCCAGCTTGGGGTCGGCGCTACCGGTGGTGGCGTGGAGCTTGGTGGTCCTGGCCAAGCACCTGTCGGACTTGCGCCGTTTGGTGCAGGGAGCGCCCGCCGGTGGGGGAGGAACGGAGTGAGGGTTGCCATCGTTGGCGCCGGGTCCTGGGGTACAGCCCTGGCCATTCACGCCGCCCGTGCCGGCCACCAGGTGATGTTGTGGGCGCGGGAGCCCGAGGTGGTGGAGGGAATTTGTCGGCAGCGGCGCAACCCCCTTTTTCTCTCAGATTTTCTTTTGCCCGAAGGGGTGGGGGCGACGGCCGATTTGGCGGAGGCGGTGGCCAGGGCAGAGGTGGTGGTGTTTGTGGTGCCCGTGCAATTTGCCCGCGGGGTGGTGCGGCAGCTGCGCGGGTTGCTGAAGGACGACGTCACCTTCGTTTCCGCCAGCAAGGGGATTGAGGTGGCCACTTTGTCGCGCATGGATGAGCTGGTGGCCCAGGAGCTGGCCCTGCCCATGGAGCGGTTTGTGGCCCTATCGGGCCCCACCTTTGCCCAGGAGGTGGCCCGAGGTTTGCCGGCGGCAGCGGTGCTAGCGGGGCATTCTGTAGACCGGCTGGAGTATCTCCAACGGGCCTTTTCCACTCCCCAGTTCCGTTTGTACCGCTGTCAGGATGTGGTGGGGGTGGAGCTGGCGGGGGCACTGAAAAACGTGGTGGCCATTGCCGCCGGGATGGCCACCGGCTTGGGTTTGGGGCACAACGCCCTGGCGGCGCTCCTCACCCGTGGTTTGCATGAGATGGCTCGCCTGGGTGTGCGGTTAGGGGGAAGGCCGGAGACCTTTCGCGGCTTGGCCGGCATGGGGGATCTGGTGCTTACCTGTACCGGTTCGCTTTCTCGCAATCGTGCCGTCGGGGAGCGTTTGGGGCGCGGGGAACCTTTGGACCAGGTCCTGGCTGGGAGGGAGGTGGCAGAAGGGGTTCCCACGGCCAAGGCGGCGGCGGAACTGGCCCGGCGGTGGGAGGTGGAGATGCCCATCACCTTGGCCGTGGAGGCGATCTTGGCCCAACGGTGGTCCCCCAGGGACGCGGTCACAGCCCTTATGACCCGCAGCTTGAAAGAGGAGCTGGAATAAGACGTTCTTTCACCGGAAAGGGCACCCCATGGTTGCTGCAGAATGCAACCAACTCGGGTGGCAAAGGCGCGTTGAGCTGGAGGGTTTGCCCGCTTTTGGGGTGGGAAAAGGTGAGCCCCGCAGCGTGGAGCATGGGTCGGGGAGCCGGGAGGGGTGAGCCGTAGAGGCTATCGCCAGCAATGGGACAGCCAATGGAGGCCAGGTGAACGCGAATTTGGTGCGTTCTTCCTGTAATGGGTTGTACTTCCACCAGGGCTGCCTCACGCCCTTGGGCCAGCAGGCGCACATAAGTTAGGGCTTTCCTGCCCTGCTTGGCGATGTGGAAGCGCCCTGCCACCAAGGGGTCCGGGGCAATGGGGGCGTTGATGCGCATGTGGCTCGGAGGTGTGCCGGTGACCACGGCCACGTAACGCTTTTCCACCTCGGTGCTGGCGAACTGCCGCGACAGCGCCCCTGCCGCATCGTGGTGTTTGGCAAACAGCAGTAAGCCGGAGGCCACCCGGTCCAAGCGGTGCACCAGCAAGAGCTCCATGCGGTGGCCTTCGCGAAACGACAGCTGCAGGCACAGGTGCTCCAGGGCGGACAGCTCCCCCACGCGTTGCTGCGGCGCTGGTTGGCTGAGCATTCCGCCGGGCTTGTCAATTACCACAAACCACCCGTCCTCAAACACGATGGGAAGCGGGGGCGGTAGGGCCGGTGGCGGCTGGAGACCTGGCCCTGACCACAGCAGGTCCAACACATCTCCCAGGCGCAACGGGCGAGCGGCCACGCGGCAGGGTTTGCCGTTGAGCCAAACCAAGCCCTGGGGCAAGAGCTCCTTGACTTTGCGGCGAGAAAGGCCGGTCAGTGCGGCCAAGCCTTGATCCAAGCGCTGGTTCGCGAAGGGGGGCGTGACCAGGTAGCGGGTAAGCCGCGCCTCAGGCAACGGGAGCCTCCCGGGGCAAACAAACCACCACGCTGGTGCCCGTAGGCGACGTTTGGATCTTCAGCGAACCCCCGTGGGCTTCAACCATTTTCTTGGCAATGGGCAGGCCCAGGCCCAGCCCGTGGGGGCGGCGGATGGCCAAGGGGAAGAAGAGCCGCTCCAAGGCCTTCGGGGGAAAGCCGGGGCCGCGATCTGAGATGCCAATGCTCACCTGCTCACCCTCGCCCCGCACCCAGACAAGCACCTCTCCAGCCGGCGGGCTTGCCTTGAGGGCGTTATCCAGGAGTGCGGCTAGGGCAACCGTCAGGAGGTGCGGGTCCCACCGTGCCACGCCCGCTTCACCATGCACCTCTAGGCGAAAACTGGGCGGTGCTTGGTCCGGCGGAGAGGCGCGGTGCGCTTCCCGGACGGTTTCGCGGATGAACAGCTCCACGTTGAGCGGCACGGGAGCCAACCGTGGTTTGCGCCCGTACAGCAGCAACCGCTCCAAGTACGCCTGGACCTTCCCCAGTTGGGCCAAGATCACGTCCAGGTGCTGCTTGGCCTCGCCCGCCTGACGCGCGGCAATTTCCGCCTGTAGACTCACGGTGAAGGTAAGGTTCCGCAGGTCGTGGGCAATATGGTTGACCAGCTCCTCCATGAACTCCGAACAAAGCTCCACCGCCCACCCCTCCCTTACAGCCAAGAGCCAGGGGGAGTCGGGCACAGGAAACAGGCGCACGGACGCAGAAAGATCTTCCCCGGTAAGGCTGACCAAAAAACCCTGCGGCACGGGTGAAGGAATCGCTGGTTGGCAGCGCACTTCCACCGCGGGTTCGGAGGGACGGAGCAGCGTGAGCGTGTCCGGCCGAACGGTTCGCACCCACCATGGATGGGGAACCGTACAGGAGGAGCGGGATTCCATCGTAGCCATTGTAATGCCGCAAGCTCAGCCTTACCAGGGCCTTTGCTAAACTGCCCCGGGGGTTGAGCTGGTGTTCGAGGCCATCGGCGAACGGTTGCAAAAGGTCCTGAAGAGCTTGCGCGGAGAGGGTCATATTACCGAGCGACACCTGGATGAGGCCATGGGTGAGATCCGCCGAGCCCTTTTGGCGGCCGATGTGGCCTTACCGGTGGTGAAGGATTTTGTCAGCCGGGTGCGGGAAAAGTCCCTGGGACAGGAGGTCTTGGGCTCTCTCCGCCCCGGTCAGCAAATCACCAAGGTGGTATACGAGGAGCTCACCAGCCTCTTGGGTGGCCAGGCAAGGCCTTTACGGCTGTCCGGGTTCCCTGCGCCCATCATGCTGGTGGGTCTGCAGGGCACGGGAAAAACCACTACGGCCGCCAAGTTGGCCCTCTTCGTGCGACAAAAGCTTGGCAAGCACGTGGTCTTGGTTCCCGCCGATACCCAGCGACCGGCAGCCCGGGAACAGCTCGAGCAGCTGGGCAGGCAAGCTGGTTTGCCGGTATTGAACACCCACGGGGAGACCTCGGCCGAGGCCATTGCCCGCAAAGCCCTTCTGGAGGCCCGACGAAAGGGGTTTGAGGTGGTGGTAGTGGACACCGCCGGCCGCCTCCACGTGGACGAGGAACTCATGGGGGAGTTGCAGCGGGTGGCGGAGGTGCTGCAACCCAGCGAGGTGTTCTTGGTGGCGGACGCCATGACGGGGCAAGATGCGGTGCGGCAGGCCCAAGCCTTTGGCAGTCGGCTCCGCCTTTCGGGTGTGCTCTTGACCAAACTGGATGGCGACGCACGGGGTGGAGCTGCCCTTTCGGTGGTGAGCGTCACCGGTGTACCCATCCGCTTTGCCGGGACCGGGGAGCGGTTGAGCGATTTTGAGCTGTTCCACCCCGACCGCCTGGCTTCGCGGATCCTGGGCATGGGGGACGTGCAGACTCTGGTGGAGAAGGCTGAGGAGGCCATAGGCCTGCAGCGGGCGAAGGAGCTGGAGCGCAAGCTGGCCAAGGAGGGATTTGACCTGGAAGATTTC
>JANXCP010000200.1 GCA_025060245.1 Thermoanaerobaculum sp.
AACCGGATGAACGACCACCTGCCGGGCTTTTTCCGCCGGGGCCAGGTGCGCGCCCTGGGGCGAGACGTCTACGACCCGCAATGGCCAGTGGATAGCTTGCGCTTTGCCGTGGGGATGGTGTTTCAAAAGCCCAACCCCTTCCCCATGAGCATCGCCGAAAACGTGCTCTTTGCCCCCCGCTTGGCCGGCATCCGCAAGCGAGAAGAGCTGGCGGAGATCTTGGAGCGGTCGTTGCGCGCCGCCCATCTCTGGGAGGAAGTGCGGGATCAGCTGAGCGCCTCTGCCCTTAGCCTTTCCGGTGGCCAGCAACAGCGCCTCTGCATTGCCCGCGCCTTGGCCTGCCGACCCCAGGTGCTGCTCTTAGATGAGCCTTCCTCGGCTTTGGATCCCATTGCCACCGCGCGATTGGAGGAGACTGTTTTAGATCTGGCTGCCCAAATGACGGTCCTCTGGGTTACCCACGACCTGCAACAGGCGGCACGGGTTTCCCAACGCGTGGCATTCTTGTATATGGGTGAGCTGGTGGAAGAGGGACCGACGGCGGCAGTGTTCGCCACACCAAAAAAGGAGCTCACGGAACGCTACCTCACCGGTCGGTTCGGTTAGGAGGGAACGGTGGAGCGACCCATTGATGTGGAGCTGAA
>JANXCP010000201.1 GCA_025060245.1 Thermoanaerobaculum sp.
GATCGACGATCTGTTGCGCGACAGCGCGCGACGGCGGCGCGAGGCCGAGCCCGAACTTCCCGATCTGTTCGCAGACTTCAACGGCGTGCCCGATCTCGAGGCCGAGGCCGAATTCTACGCCTACGAGGCCAATTGGTCGAACCGGATGATCTTAGGCGATTCGCTGCAGGTGATGGCGAGCCTGCTCGAGCGCGAGGGACTACGGGGCAAGGTCCAGTGCATCTACATGGACCCGCCTTACGGCATCAGGTTCAACTCCAATTTTCAGTGGTCGACAACTACGCGCAACGTGGAAGACGGCAATCCGAAACACTTCACTCACGAGCCCGAGCAGGTCAAGGCCTTCCGTGACACCTGGCGGGAAGGGATTCATTCGTATTTGAGCTACTTGCGCGATCGCTTGACTCTGTGCCGCGAGCTGTTGCACGAGAGCGGCAGCATCTTCGTACAGATCGGCGACGAGAACGTCCACCGCGTGCGGGCGCTTATGGACGAGGTGTTTGGGGATGCAAACTTTATAAGCCAAATCACCTTCAGGAAAGGAATGACGCTAGCTTCGTCGCATATCTCAAACAACTGTGATTTTTTAATCTGGTATGCAAAGAGTCGACAGGAAATAAAGACAAGGCGTATT
>JANXCP010000202.1 GCA_025060245.1 Thermoanaerobaculum sp.
CATGCCGGATATGCCTGAGAAGTCCTATGTCGAAGCAGAATCCGCGCCGGCCCGCCGCGCGTGGCTGAAGAGCACCGCCTTGCTGGGGGGTGCGTTGCTGGCTGCCTCGCGGCAAGCCCAAAGTCAGTTGCCACAGACCGAAGCCGCCTCGGCTGCTGAATACATCTACTCGACCTGCTTGCAGTGCAACACCGGCTGCGAGATCAAGGTGCGCATCCGCAATGGCGTGGCAGTGAAGATCGATGGCAATCCCTACGCCCCGCGTCCCATGGATCCCCACATCCCGTGGAACACTCCCGTTCAAACGGCGGCCCGCGTGCGCGGAGGACTCTGTCCGAAGGGACAGGCTGGCATCCAGACGGCTTACGATCCCTACCGCGTGGTCAAGGTGCTCAAGCGCGCCGGCCCCCGTGGCTCCAATCGTTGGGTCACGATCCCTTTCCACCAGGCCGTGCGCGAGATCGTCGAGGGCGGCAACCTGTTCCCTTGGGAGAACCGCCGGGTGCCAGGGCTGCGCGAAGTCTGGTCGCTGCGCGACCCGAAAGTGTTTGCGGAGATGGCCGC
>JANXCP010000203.1:0-298 GCA_025060245.1 Thermoanaerobaculum sp.
GGGATGGGACAACAGTGAAGGTGGACGAAGCGTACCTGCGTGAGTCGATTGTCGAACCTAACAAAAAGATCGTGGCTGGGTATCAGCCCTCAATGCCTGCATATTCCTACCTGAAAGAGGAGGACATCAAGGCGCTTATTGCTTACATCAAGTCCTTGAAGGACGAGAAGCCTGAATTTGTCAAGTCGGAGGCAGCCAGCGCGAATTAGCAAGGTCGTATTGGGGGGTTGGTGCCGGAGGTGGGAGTCGAACCCACACCCGGGTCCCCCCGGACCGGTTTTTGAGACCGGCGCGACTG
>JANXCP010000203.1:308-553 GCA_025060245.1 Thermoanaerobaculum sp.
AGTTCCGCCACTCCGGCACTCCGATGGAGAATTATACCTGCTCCTGCCAATCGGCGCGTTTGCCTGCGAAGATGTCGCGGATCACCTCGTCGATCTCCACCTCTTCGATGGTGATGTCATGCACAGGCAATGCTTGTAGGATTTCGGCCGCAATACGACTGACCTGCTCACGCGGAGTTTCCAGCACTGCCTCCAGCCCTTCATGGCGCACAACTCGCCCGTATCGCTGCAGCCACTCGGTGGCA
>JANXCP010000204.1 GCA_025060245.1 Thermoanaerobaculum sp.
GCTGGCAGCACGGCGTATAACTCGCTGCTCATATTGCTCACCCCTGCGCCGCCCTGCCTCGCCTCGCTGCCAGTCCACCAGCTGCATCGTGGTCTGCTCAAGACGCTCCACCGTTCGTTGAGTTTGCTGTTGCGCCTCGCGCAATTCAGCAATTGCCTGAGAATGCTGGCGTGTCACCTCCACCAACTCTGCAAGCATTTGCGAGTGGTGTGCCAGCTGCTGGGTGTGCTGCGCCAGTTGCTCGGTGTTCTGGCGCGTAATCTCGGTCAGTTCAGCGATTGCCTGGGAATGCTGGCGCGTCACCTCCACCAGCTCAGCAATCTGCTGCGAATGCTGGCGCGTCATCTCCACCAGCTCAGCAATCCGCTGCGAGTGGTGCGCCAGCTGCTGGGTGTGCTGCGCCAGTTGCTCGGCGTTCTGGCGAGTGATCGCCGCCAGCTCCGCCAGCTGCTGCTCGGTGCGACGCTGCGCTTCGGCGAGGTCGCGCACAAGGTCGGGCAGCTGCAACAATTGCTCAGTGAGCAGCACCCGTCGCAACTC
>JANXCP010000205.1 GCA_025060245.1 Thermoanaerobaculum sp.
CCTCCACCTTCCATCGCCAGTGCGTAGATCAGGAGGGGGGCTATGAGTATTCGCGGGTGGCGAACCCGACCCGCGCCGCTGCAGAGCAGTGCCTCGCCGCACTGGAGGGGGGCAAATATTGTCTGCTGTTCGCCTCGGGCATGGCAGCGGAAAGTGCGGTTATCGGCTTGCTCAAGCCGGGCGAGCATGTGGTCTGCATTCGCGATGTGTACGGCGGCACGATGTCGCTGCTGCGATTGGCAGAGGCGCGTGGCATCCAGCACACTTATGTTGATGCAACAAGGTCGGAAGAGGTGGAGCGCGCCATCCGCCCAGAGACGCGCCTGCTCTGGCTCGAATCGCCCACCAACCCGCTGACCTATGTGGTCGATCTGCAGGCGCTGGCGGAGCTGGGACACGCGCACGGGCTGCTTGTGGTGGTGGACAACACCTTCGCAACGCCCTACCTGCAAAACCCGCTCGCGCTCGGTGCCGATATCGTGGTGCATAGCGCAACAAAGTATTTAGGCGGACACAGCGACCTGATTG
>JANXCP010000206.1 GCA_025060245.1 Thermoanaerobaculum sp.
CACGCCGACCGCCTCAAAGGCGGGCAGGTCGTTCAGGTCGTCGCCCACGTAGAGCAGCTCGTCTGCCTTCATCTCCCACTGCTGGCGCAGCTTCTCGATTTGCGCCTTTTTGTCGCGCACGCCCTGATACGACTCGGCGATTTTGAGATCGGCGGCGCGACGGGCAATCGCCTCCGACACACGCCCAGAGAGGATGGCTACTCGCAAGCCTGCGTGCTTGAGCAGCTCTATCCCCAACCCGTCAGCCACGTGGAAGCGCTTCATCTCGCGCCCGGTGTGGTCGTAGTAGATGCTGCCGTCGGTCAGCACACCGTCCACGTCCAGAATGACCGCCTTGACCGCTTGTAGCCTCTCCTGCGGGTCGGTCCCCAGCAGGGAGGGTTGAGAGGTCGTAGTCGTGTCCTGTTCCGCCATGGCTACACAATCCCCGTCCGCAACAGGTCTTTGAGCATCAGCATGCCAATCGGTTTGCGCTGCGCATCCAGCACGGGCATCTCGCCGATTTTGACGGGCAGGCTCTCAAAC
>JANXCP010000207.1 GCA_025060245.1 Thermoanaerobaculum sp.
CTGGCGCTGACGCCCTATCGCCCCCCACGCCCCGACGAGACGCTGCGCGAGGGCGAGGTGGGCATCTTGGTACGGCGCGACCAGCTGGAGCAGATGAGCGAGCAGGAGAAGGCGCAGCTGATGTGGGTGTGGGAGAAGATGTCCAAGTCCAAGTACAACGTGGTGACGCCCGACGAGATGGTGGAGCAGTACAGTGCGGACACGCTGCGGTTGTACGAGCTGTTCGTCGCGCCGTTCGATGTGGCGATTGAGTGGCGCGAAGAGGGCGTGAAGGGGATGTATCGGTTTTTGGGGCGCGTGTGGCGGTTGATGCGAGCGGTGCGTCCGCATTTTGTGCGCGAATGGCGGGAGGTGTTGGCGGGCGCGTCGCTGGGCGAGGCGGAGCGCGCCCTGCGTCGGCGTACCCACGCCACGCTCAAAAAGCTACACGCCGACATCCCCGACTTCAAGTTCAACACCGCCGTTGCTGCGCTGATGGAGTGGTTCAACGAGCTGGAGGACTACTGGCAGGGCGTGGGCGATGC
>JANXCP010000208.1 GCA_025060245.1 Thermoanaerobaculum sp.
CGATAGGGGATGGCGCCTATATTGCGGCAGCAAGCCCCATTACCGACGATGTGCCACCTGACGCCCTCGCAATTGCCCGCTGCTACCAGACTATTAAGGAAGGATGGGCACGCCGACGCCGCGAATCTAAACAAAAGGGAGGCGAGACCGATGACCACTAATGGGCAGGAGATCCTGTTGTTTGCGGGCAACTCGAACCCTGAACTGGCAGAGAGGATCGCTAAGTACTTGGGACGACCGCTGGGGCAGATGATTTGTGGGCGCTTCTCCGATGGCGAGGTGCGCGTGCAAGTGCTGTAAAGTGCCCGCGGCATGGATGTGTTTGTGTTGAAATCCACCTGCGCCCCCGTCAACGACAACCTCATGGAGCTGCTGATTATGCTGGACGCTTTTCGGAGGGCGTCGGCGCGACGCATCACCGCCGTCATCCCCTATTATGGCTATGCCCGTCAGGATAAAAAGGTGAAACCCCGCGAGCCGATCAGCGCGCGCCTTGTGGCAGACCTGATTACTGTGG
>JANXCP010000020.1:0-21530 GCA_025060245.1 Thermoanaerobaculum sp.
CCGGTTTATCTTCCCGCGACACCACCAACAGCACGTCGTGGCCGTGCTTGCGCAAAGCCTTGAGGGTTGGAATGGCAAACTCCGGTGTACCAAAAAACACCACCCGCATGTGGCCAGTGTACAGGAACGCCATACCACCTGATGGTTTGCCACCCCTGGCCAAGGAAGGCCGTCGTAGGGGCAACACTTCCGGCCGGGGCGGCGCGAAGACAGCCCTCGGAGCGCGCCGGCCTTGGCCAGCACCGCGGCCCTTGCGCAGCCGCCATCGTGGCGTGGGCGAGGGGTATGAAAGGAAGAGGGCGATCCTGCCGCAGGGGCGAAGCTGGTGGCCTGGCCGTTGAGCGGTCACCCCTTGCCAGCGGCAGAGCAGGTTTTTACCGCCTTTGCCCGGTGGGGGAATAGGAGGCCACGCCGGACCGTTGGCGGAGGAGGGGATTGCCCCAAGGAGTTCGTATGCCACAGAGCAGGGGTTCCACCCGGAGGGAGTTCATTAAGGTGGCGATGGCCGCTGCCGTAGCTCCCACCTTGGGTTTCGCCACGCAAGCTGCGGAAAAACTCTCCCTGGAGCTGCCGCCCCTTCCCTATGCTTACGATGCCTTGGAGCCCTACATTGATGCCGAGACCATGCGGCTCCACCATCAAAAACACCACGCGGCGTACATTACCGGCTTGGCCAAAGCGGTGGAACAGGCGCCGGAGTTGCGGAGGAAAACGCTGGAGGAGCTGTTGCTTTCGCTTTCCTCCCTTCCGGAGTCGGTGCGCACGGCGGTGCGGAACCATGGGGGCGGGCACTACAACCACTCGCTTTTCTGGCAGTGCTTAGCCCCGAAGGCGCAGGCCTCGCCCGAAGGTCCTTTGGCCGCAGCCATTGCCAGGGACTTTGGCAGCTTTGACAGCTTCAAGGAAAGCTTTACCAAGCAGGCGATGGCCATTTTTGGCTCCGGATGGGCCTGGCTGGTGTGGGATGCGGGCAAGCTCCGGGTGGAGACCACACCGAATCAGGACACGCCCCTCGGTGTGCGGAAAAAGCCCATCTTGGGCTTGGACCTGTGGGAGCACGCCTACTACCTTCGGTACCAGTGGCGCCGAGCGGAGTACATAGCGGCGTTTTGGCATGTGGTGAACTGGCCTGCCGTAGCCGCGCTGTTCCACAACCTGGTACAAAGGGCGTGAAGCCGAGAGGTTGGTCCCATTAACCGCGGACCACTGGGAAAGGGATGCCTCGCCGCGTCTTAGCAGTTCTTTTTGCCGTGGTGTTTTTGGATTTGGTGGGGTTTGGCATGGTCATCCCCTTGCTGCCCCTTTACGCGGATCAGTACCGCCCTTCACCCTGGGTTTTTGGCCTGCTGATGGCCAGCTACTCGGCGATGCAGTTCCTCTTTGCCCCGCTTTTGGGGACCTGGTCGGATCGGTGGGGCCGGCGACCGGTGCTGTTGGTCTCGCTCGCGGGTTCGGTGGTGGGCTACCTGCTCTTTGGCTTGGCCGACTCCTTGGCCATGCTCTTCGCGTCGCGGGTAATCGCGGGAGTGGCTGGGGGAAACATCGCCACCGCGCAAGCGGTCATTGCCGATGTGACCAAGCCAGAGGAGCGGGCCAAGGGGATGGCTTTGGTGGGCGCTGCCTTCGGTTTGGGGTTTATCCTGGGTCCCAGTTTGGCGGGTCTTTTACTCCACTACTCGCCGCGCTTGCCCGGCCTGGCAGCGGCCACCTTCTCGACGATGGCCTTGCTGGCGGCGTGGTGGGTGTTGCCGGAAACCCGGAACACAGCAGCCGAGTTCCACCCGCGCCGACCCCGCCTCCTGGCCGCCGCCTCGGTACGGCGGCTGTTGCCCGTGGCGTTTTTGGTGGTGACCGCCTGGTCGTCCTTTGAGGTGACCTTTGCCCAGTTTGTGAACGGGCGCTGGCACCTGTCGCCCCGTCAGGTGGCGTGGCTTTTTGCCTATGTGGGCGTGCTGGCGGTGGTGGTGCAGGGTGTACTGGTGCGCCGGCTCCCTCCCCGCTGGGCCGCGTCGGCGGTCCTGCAGCTGGGCTTAAGCTTAACAGCGCTGGCCCTGGTCTTGGTGGTGCGGGTTCCCACGGTGGCTGGCCTGTTGCTGGTGCTGCCGCTGCTGGCCCTGGGGCAGGGGTTGGCGAACCCGTCCCTTTCGGCGTGGGTTTCCCAGCGGGCTTCGGCGGCGGAACAAGGGGAGGCGTTAGGGGCTTTTCAGGGGGTGAGCTCCCTGGCGCGGGTGGTGGGCCCGTTCTTGGGGGAAATGGCGTTGGGTCATTGGGGCTTGGGAGCACCCGCCGTCATCGCCTGTGCCTTCCTGCTCCTCGCCCTCCTCTGGGCTCGGCTGGTGTAAGGCTTCACCGCTCTGGCTTTTTCGGTGTCGCCAGGGGGTAAGGAAACGGCATGACGGAAGCGTCGGCAGCGGCGGCAATGCGGCTGGCGCCTGCCCGTTCCACCTGATCAATGCGGATCACCGCGTGATAGGGAATGAAGAGGCGCGTACACCCCGCAAACTCTTGGCGCAGTTTTTCTTCGCTGGGATCGGCGATGATCTCGCTGCGGGAAAAGTGCAAACCCGCCACCTCCAGAAAACCGAAAAGGGAAGAGCTCCCCACCTCGGAGGCGTAGAGCTCGTACACGTGCCCCTGTTGCATGAACAGTACGCGGTACACGGGTTTGGGTTTGCTCTGCCGGACCATGAACCCTCCCCGGTCATGCTACCTGCCTTGGAGTCTTTTGCCAACGCGATCCGGTGGGCTCTACCCTGGTGGGCCTGGGCGCGGGGGCTAATACTGGAAGGCGGAACCGCCAATGAACTCGCGCAAAATAGAGGTTGAGGGCACGTCCTCTTGAAACACGGGCACGAACCAAGCCAAGAACTTGAGCAAACGGTAGGCCTCGGTATAGGCCGGGTGTTCGCGCGGGACCTCCAGGAGGAAGCGCTCGGCAAAGGTCTTGAGCACCGCCGGCTCATAGACCAGGGCGGAGTTGAACATCACGTCGGCTTGCTCCTGAAAGGGGAAGATCCAACGTCGTTCACCCCGGCGGACAGCGGGCCACATCTCCAAGGTGCGCAAGGCGTTGTGCCCACGAAAGAGGCGGTCGCGAACGATACGCCGCAAGAGCCGCGCGTCGGAGGTGAAAATGCGGTTGTGGTCGTCCAAGGTGAGCTGGGTCAGGGCGGAAATAAAGATGCGGAACTTGTTCTCCTCGGGGACTGCCTGGGTGAGGCGAGGGTTGAGGGCATGGATCCCTTCAATGAGCAAGACCTGTCCCGGGTGAAGTTGCAGCGTGCTCCAGCGGTCAGGTTCGGCCCGCTTGCCGCGCAGGAAGTCGTATTTGGGAACGGCCACCGCCTTGCCCTCCAGGAGGGCGTGGAGGTGGCTGTTGAACAGCTCCAAATCGAGGGCTTCAATGGCCTCGTAGTCCGGCTGGCCCTCCTCGTCCAAGGGGGTCTTATCCCGGTCAACGAAGTAATTGTCCAAGGAAAGTCCCACCGGGTGCAAGCCGCACACCCGCAGCTGAATCCCCAACCTTTTGATGAAAGTGGTTTTCCCCGAGGCCGAGGGCCCCGCCACCAGCACCACCCGTGCGTGCGGGCGCTCGGCGATGGCATCGGCAATGTGGGCAATTTTTTTCTCGTGAAAGCCCTCGGCAATGCGGATGATCTCCGAAATCTCCCCCGACAAACAGGCACGGTTGAGGGAACCCACGTGGGCAATCCCCACCGCTTCATTCCACTGGCGGGTCTCGCGGTAGGTGGCGAAGAGCTTCGGTTGCGGCCACAGGGGGGGCAAGTCCTGACTGCCATTACGGGCAAAGCGCAGGAGCAAGCCGTCCTCGTAAAGGGAAAGCGCCCAACCTCGCACCCGACCGGCGGAAGGCGCCACCGGCCCGTGGGCGATATCGGTAAACTTCCCGCAGCTGACGACCGGCACGGTGGAGGAACGGTGGGTGGCGAGCAGATCCAGCTTTGACTGCTCCCCCCGTGCACGGAACGTCGCTTCCGCTTCTTCTAAGGTGATCACCGAACGGGTGAGGGGCACGTCCTGCTGGCACAGCCGCTCCATTTCCCGCGCCAGGGAGGTGACCACGTCCGCGGTGAGGGGAACTTGGGAGTGCCAGCTGAAAAAGTAGCCACCTCCAAGGGATTGGCCCACCACCAAGCGGCTTTCCGGGTAAAGCTCGGCGGCAGCGGCTAAAAGCAGCAGCACCGCCGAGCGGCGCAGCACCGTCTCCCCCTGGCGAGTGCCGCTGCGCACCGCTTCCAGCTCCACCTGCAACCCACGGAGGGGGAAGTCCAGCATCACCATGCGTCGGTTGACCAGAGCGGCCAGGACGTCCTGGGGCACCGAGCCCCAAAACTGTTGGAAAAACTCCGACACGGTAGTCCCCGCGGGCACGGGCCGCCGTTGCCCGGCGAAGCTCACCACCACGGTCTTCCCCGCCACGGCTCTCCTCCCGAGGCATTCTACGCCGGATGAGTAGAATGGTGCGGCGGGGGACGAGCCGTGGCCAATGCAGGGCAAAAAAATCGGCTAAAAGCTGCCATTGAAGCCATTACCCGGGAGGTGGAGCAGCGGGGTGAGCCGCTGTTCCACGGTGGCGAGCAGCCTTTGCCGCAAAAACGGGAAGTGATTGCCATCCTAAGGGGCTTACAGGAGGTGATCTACCCAGGCTACTTCGGCGATCAGGCGCTGTACCGCGAATACCTCCATGCCCACCTGGCGGACCAGCTCTACGCCCTGTCCAAGAGGCTGGAAGCTGAGGTGCACAAAGCCGTTACCGCCGTGTGTCGGCGGCCCGGGGGGGAAGTGGTGGGACCTGTTCCGGAGGATCCTGCCGAGGTGGTGGTGCGGTTTTTTGAGCGTTTGCCCGAGGTGATGGAGCTCATCGCCGCCGACGTGGTGGCGGCCTACGAAGGAGACCCGGCTGCCACCTGTTTGGAAGAGGTGGTACTGGCCTACCCCGGGCTGAAGGCGGTGTTTACCTACCGCTTAGCGCACCTCCTGCACGAGCTCCGCGTTCCCCTGATCCCCCGCATCATGACCGAGTTCGCCCACAACGAGACCGGCGTGGATATTCACCCAGGGGCCAAGATCGGCCGGGAGTTTTTCATTGACCACGGAACCGGTGTGGTCATTGGCGAGACCGCGGTCATTGGGGATCGGGTCAAGCTCTACCAGGGGGTCACCCTGGGTGCTTTGTCCTTTCCGCGGGACGAGCGAGGCCAGTTGAAGCGGGGAATCAAGCGCCATCCCACGCTGGAAGACGATGTGGTGGTTTACGCTGGCGCCACGATCCTGGGCGGGGACACGGTGGTGGGTCGGGGTTCCATCATTGGGGGCAATGTGTGGCTTACCTCCTCCGTCCCCCCCTACTCCAAGGTGACCCTTTCCCGCGACCAGTTAGCCTATGAGATCACACCGCGTTGAGCGTTTGACCATTCTTTGCTGCGTTTGCTAGTGTGGTGGGGTTATGGCTCGACACCTCCTCTTTCTTCTTTTTCCCCTCTTGACCTCAGCAGCCACTGCCAATCAGCTGGAGGGTCTGGCCGGAAAGGCTAAGCTCGATGCGGTGTTGGCGGAGCTTGGTAAGGCGCAAGCCGCCATCCAAACCCTGACGGCTCATTTTCAACAAACCAAGGTGAGTCGGCTGTTTAAGGAGCCGGCAGTGGCCCGCGGTGTCTTCTATTTTCGCGCCCCGGAGCAGGTGCGGTGGGACTACCAAGAGCCGCGGAACATGACCGTGCTGGTCACCAGTCGCTTCATGATCACCTTCCGCCCTCAGGAGCGCATGGCAGAAAAGGTTGAGCTGGGGCGCAGCCAACGCAAGCTCTTTTCCTACCTTTCGGCCAGCGAGCCGGTGACCAATCTTTCCCGGCACTTCGCCTTTGCCTTACGGGATCCCGGCGGAGACGCTGATCTGGTGCTGCTCCTCCAACCGGTGACCCATCAGTTGAAAAAGAGGATTGCAAGTGTGGAGCTCATCATCGAGCGCAAGAGCTTTTTGCCCATCCGTGTGTCCTACACGGAAACCGACGGTGATCTCACCACCTACCAGTTTTCCCAGGTTCGGATCAACGAACCGGTGCCCGATGGGGTCTTTACCCTGGACTTGCCCCCTGGGGTGAGGGTGGTGGAGCTGAAGCTGGGTTCTGAGTAACCGGGGTGGAGCGGCAAAGAACATTCGCTCTGGTGGCGCAGGACTGCCTTGCAAGGGCGGGTGAGCTGCGCACCGCCCATGGGGTGGTGAGGACCCCGGCTTTTATGCCGGTGGGGACGGCAGGCAGCGTCAAAGGCTTAGCCCCCTGGGAACTGGCGCGGCTGCAACCGGAAATGATTTTGGCCAACACCTACCACCTCTTGCTCCGGCCAGGGGTGGAGGTGGTTGAGCGCCTCGGTGGCTTGCACCGGTTCATGGGGTGGCACGGTCCCATCTTGACCGATTCCGGCGGTTTTCAGGTGTTCTCATTGGCGCGCCGATCCAAGCTTTCGGAGGAAGGAGTGGAGTTCCGCTCCCATGTGGACGGAAAAGCGGTGCTGCTCACCCCTGAGGGTTGTATGGAGGCGCAACGGAAACTGGGGGTAGATGTGGCCATGGCGCTGGACGTATGCCCTCCCCTTCCCGCGCCACCGGAGGTCCTGAAGGAGGCGGTGGAGCGTACCACGCGCTGGGCTTTCCGCTGTCGCAAAGCGCTGCCCCCGCAAGAGGGGCCCTTGCTTTTCGGCATTGTCCAAGGCGGGTTGGACCTGCAGCTGCGGCGGCAGGCGCTCCACGCCCTGCAGGCACTGGATTTTGACGGTTACGCCCTCGGCGGGTTCTCGGTGGGAGAACCGCCCCAGGCCATGTGGGAAGCGGTGGGAACCCTGGCCCCCGAGTTGCCCGCGGACTGTCCGCGCTACCTCATGGGTGTGGGAACGGTGCGGGACATCCTGGAGGCCGTGGCCGCCGGTGTGGATCTGTTTGACTGCGTCATTCCTACTCGCAATGCCCGCAACGGGCTGCTCCACACCTCCTGTGGTCCGGTGGTGGTGAAGCAGGCCCGGTACCGTTTTGCCTCCACGCCCCCCGACCCCCACTGTGCGTGCCCAACTTGCAAGACGGTGTCCCTTGCCTACCTCCGCCACCTCTACCTGGCGCGGGAGGCTGCCTACGTGGTTTTGGCGACGGTCCATAACCTCCATTTCTACTTGACCTTGATGCGCCAGATCCGGTCGGCTATTATTGAAGGCCGCTTTGCGGAGCTTCGCCGATCGCTTTTGGCGGAACCTGCGGCGGCTGTGGAGGCGTCATGAACCCGCAAAACCCAATCGTCCAACTCATTCCGCTTTTTTTGATTTTCATCATCTTTTACCTGGTCATGATCTTGCCCATGCGCCGCCGGCAAAAAAAGCATCAAGAGATGCTTGCCGCTTTGACCAAGGGCGACCGGGTCATCACCACGGGTGGCATTTACGGCATTGTCGTGAACATTGAAGGGGACGTGGTGACCCTGAAGGTGGCGGAAAACGTGAAGATCCAAGTGGCTCGGGGTGCGGTGGCGGGCCTGGCCAAGGACGCCTCCAACGTGACCTTTGCCTCTCCCGAGTAAGGAGGCGCCATGCGTAAGAACCTCACCTGGCGGTGGGTGCTCATCGGGCTGGTGACCGCCGGCGCGGTCTTCGTGATGTGGCCCCCACAGGAGAAGATTCATCTGGGCCTTGATCTCAAAGGGGGCATCCACCTGGTGTTGCAGGTCAACACCGACGATGCGGTGCGGGCCGAGGTGGACGCGGCCATGGAACGTTTGCGCCAGGCCTTGGCAGAAAAGGGTTTCCCCCCGGAATCCATGGCGCGCACGGAAGACCAAGAGGGCTTTACCTTCAAGCCTGCGGTGCAAACGGATTCGGCGGTACTGGACAAGGTTTTGGAGGAGAAGCTCCCGGAGTTTAGCGTAAGCCGGGGTGTGACCATCACCTGCCGGCTCCAGGACATGGTGGTCCGAGAGCTGCGGGACATGGCCGTCCGGCAAGCCCTGGAGACCATTCGCAACCGCGTGGATCAGTTTGGCGTGGCCGAACCCGTGATCCAGAGGCAGGGCAACGGGGATCGGATTGTGGTCCAGTTGCCCGGGGTAGATGATCCGGCGCGGGTGAAGGACCTCATTCGTGCCACCGCGTTTTTGGAAATCAAACCGGTGGTGGCCACGGCTGACTCGGAGCAAGAGCTTTTGGCCCCCTACGGCGGTCGAGTCCCCGACGATGCCATGGTGCTCACCGGTGATGTGCGCGATGTTACCGATCGGATTGTGGGGAAGCGCTACTACCTGGTGAAAAAGGCTTCGGTGGTTACAGGACGTGACCTGCGCAATGCCCGGCGTTCCCAAGACCAATTCGGTCAGCCTGCGGTGAGCTTTTCCCTCACCCCTGAAGGGGGGAAGAAGTTCGGTGCCTACACCGGTGCCCATATTGGCGAGCAAATGGCGATTGTGCTGGACAACAAGGTCTACTCCGCCCCGGTGATCCGCGCCCAGATCACCGACGCAGGCATCATTGAAGGGTCCTTTACCATCCAATCGGCGGAAGACTTGGCGCTGGTGCTCCGCGCCGGTGCGTTGCCCGCCTCAATTACCTACTTGGAAGAGCGCACCGTTGGCCCTTCCCTGGGTCGGGATTCCATCGTGCGTGGGGTGCGCTCCGGTTTGGCCGGCTTGGCGATGGTGGTGGTGTTCATGCTGGCCTACTACCGGGGCGCGGGGATCAACGCCAACGTGGCCCTCATCTTGAACGCCGTGCTCCTGCTGGGGGCACTCGCCGCCTTTCGCGCCACCCTGACCCTGCCGGGCATTGCCGGCATTATCCTCACGGTGGGCATGGCGGTAGACGCCAACGTGCTGATCTTTGAGCGAATACGCGAGGAACTGGGGTTGGGCAAGACGGTACGCAACGCTGTGGATTTGGGTTTCTCCCGGGCTTTGGCCACCATTATTGACTCAAATCTCACCACCCTCATTGCAGCGCTCTTCCTCTTTCAATTTGGCACAGGTCCGATTAGGGGTTTTGCTGTAACTCTTTCCTTTGGCATCATCATTTCTATGTTTACTGCCGTGTTCGTTTCCCGCACCCTGTTTGAGCTGGTCCTAACTCGCAAGAGTGGGAAGGGACCGCAAACCTTATCCATTTGAGGTAGATTTATGCGCTTCTTTGCCAATACCAACATTCGCTTTTTGGAGTATCGCCGGGTGTGGTTGTCCGTCTCCCTACTGCTCATTGCCCTGGGTTTGGTGAGTATGATCTGGGGTCCTGGGCTCAAGCTTGGAGTGGATTTTTCCGGGGGCACCCAGCTAACCCTTAAGTTCAAACAGGAACCTGATTTGGCTCGGGTTCGGCGGGCTTTAGAGGCGCTGAAGCTGGGAGAGGTCACCATCCAGAGGTTTGATGAGCCCGAGCTGCACGAGTTTTTGGTGCGGGTACAAAACCCCGGGAGGGAAGAGGACTTCTCCAAACTCATGGTGGAGGCGCTGGACCGCGAATTCAACGGTTCCGGGTCGGCCGAACTTGACCTGAACACCATGGGGGCAGATGCCCTACGGGACGCCCTTGCCCAAGCCGATCCCGACCGGGTGGGTGGGGGATGGGAGAGTCGGCGCGCTCATTACCAGACTCAGGCCACGGCGGTACTGCAGGCAAGAAAGGAGCGGGGAATTTTCGCGGGCCCGGCCAACCTGGACGGGGTGAGCGCCCTTTCCCCTGCGGTGAGGTCGTTCCTCAAGGAACGCGCGCAGTTTGGCGAGTTTACCGTGCTGGCGGCGGAGGCGGTTGGTCCCCTGGTGGGGAAGGACTTGCGCAAAAAGGCAATCCAAGCGGTGATTTTTTCCTTGCTGGGCATGATGGTGTATATCTGGGCGCGTTTCCGCTTGCCCTACAGCATTGGCGCTGTCGCCGCTCTGTTTCACGACGTACTCATCACCCTGGGGGCCCTTTCGGTTTCCGGGCGGGAGATCAACCTGCCGACGGTGGCAGCCCTTTTAACGCTGGTGGGGTACTCGGTGAACGACACGGTGGTGATCTTTGATCGCATTCGCGAACGGCTGAAGTTGGAACGGGGCAAGCCCCTGGTTGACATCATGAACAGGGCCATCAACCAAACCCTTTCGCGCACAGTAATCACCTCCGGGCTCACGTTACTCGTGGTCATCGCCCTTTACCTCTTCGGCGGTGATGTCATCAACACCTTTGCTTTTGTTCTGCTGGTGGGGATCGTCGTTGGCACCTACTCCTCCATTTACATCGCTTCCCCGGTGGCGTTGTTCCTCACCCAAGTGTTGGAGAAGCGGCGCAGGCAACGCACCGGCAGGTAGGCGCCCCTCGGCCCTGGGGAGGGTGGGACGCTGGCTCAGCCGACTCCCCCATTGAAGGCTACAATGGAACGTGGTGGAAACGCTGCCACGGTTTGACGACATCCTGGAACAGGTGCAGGCCTACATGCCCTCCTGCGATGAGGACTTGTTGCGCCGCGCCTACATTTTTTCTGCCATGGCCCATCAGGGCCAAGTACGGGCCAACGGCGAACCCTACCTGGTGCACCCTTTGGAGGTGGCGCGGATTTTGGCCGACATGCGGCTGGACGAGGTGGCGATTGCCGTGGGTCTGCTCCATGACCTCCTGGAGGACACCTACGTCACGGAGGAGTCGCTGGCGGAGCAGTTTGGCGAGCAAATCACCGGGCTGGTGAAGGCCCTGACCAAGATCTCCAGCCTAGAACAGTCCTACGCGGCGCGCCAGGCGGCACAGGCAGAATCCTTTCGGCGCATGCTCTTGGCTTCGATTGAGGACATCCGCGTCCTCTTGGTCAAGCTGGCCGACCGTCTGCACAACATGCGCACGTTGCACTTCCTGGAGCCGAACAAGAGGCGTCGCATCGCCCAGGAAACCCTGGAAATTTACGCCCCGCTGGCACACCGCCTGGGGATGGGGAAAATCAAGGCCGAACTGGAAGATTTGGCCTTTTCCCACCTCTACCCGGAGGAAGCGCAAAAACTTTCCCAGGAAATGGCGGCGCGAAGGGAAAAAGCGGCCGCCGCCATTGATGCCATCCGCGCGGAGCTAGCAGCCCTTTTAGCGGAGTATTCCATTGAGGGCGAAGTAAGGTTTCGGATTAAACATCTCTATTCCATTTGGCGCAAACTAAACGCTCAAGGCATTTCTTTGGATCAGCTCTTTGACTTCTTGGCCTTCCGCGTGATCGTCGGGTCGGTGGCCCACTGTTACGCGGTGTTGGGGCTGGTGCACCAACGTTGGCGCCCTGTACCTGGCCGGATTAAGGACTACATCTCGGTCCCCAAGTCCAACGGGTACCAATCCCTCCACACGTCGCTTTTGGGACCGGAAGGGCTCCCCTTTGAAGTGCAAATCCGCACTCGGGATATGGACGAGGTGGCGGAAAAGGGGGTAGCTGCCCACTGGCTCTACAAGGAAGGGCGCGATCCCGGGGCAGATCACCACCGCCTTGCCTGGCTGCGCTCGCTGGTGGAAGGGCAACAGGAAAGCCCACGGGAGTTCCTGGACTCTTTGAAGCTGAACCTTTACCCGGAGGAGGTGTACTGCTTCACCCCCCGGGGGGAACTAGTGCGCTTGCCGCGGGGAGCAACTCCGGTGGATTTTGCCTACGCCATCCACACGGAAGTGGGGCACACCTGCGTAGGCGCTCGGGTGAACGGCCGGTTGGTCCCCTTGCGCACGGTGCTTAAGACCGGCGACATCGTGGAAATCCAAACGTCTCCCAACCAGGTTCCGCGACGGGGCTGGCTGGATTTCGTGGTCACGGCCCGCGCTCGCTCCAAGATCCGCGCCTTCTTGAACAAAGCGGAAAAGGAACCGGCTCGTCAGCTTGGGCGGAAGCTGCTGGAGCGCGAGGCGCGACGGATGGGGTTTGGGCTCAAGCAGGGTCTGGACGGCTTGAACTTGAAAGAGGCCTTGGCGCAACACGGGTTTGCCCGCGAGGAGGATCTGTTCGCCGCAGTGGGTTTTGGCAAGCTGGCTCCGCGTGAAGTGCTGGCCGCCTTGGTCAGAGAGCGACCTGAGCCGATCTTACCTTCCAAGGTGCGCCCACTGCCGGCCGGCGATTCTCTCGCTGTGGAGGTGCGAGGGGATCGAGACCTTTTGACCTTCCGGGCACGCTGCTGCCAACCTTTGCCCGGCGATCCCATCGTGGGTTACATCACCCGTGGCCGAGGGGTGGCCATCCACCGGCGCACCTGCCCCAACCTCCGACGCCTTTCCCTCACCCCTGAACGCAAGGTAGAGGTTCATTGGAGCCTCACCGCTGGCTCGTACCCCATGCCGTTCCACGTGTTCTTTGAGGATCGGCCAGGGATGCTGGCCGCCATCTCCCAGGCCATTACCAACGCTGGCTCTAATATTCGCAGCTGCCATCTGGCCACCGAGGACCGCTGTGGTGTGGTGAACCTGGAGGTGGACGTATCCGGGCGGGAACAACTGGATCAGGTACTTTCCCTGGTCCGCCGGGTTCCTGGGGTAACCCGGGTGGGTTACGGTTTCACCCAAGCGTTCCGCCAGGTCCTGCGCCCGCGCACCACGCAGGCGGCAGGGAGCTAACCTAGCGAACTGCCTTTTGTACCCGCCCGGAGCGCAGGCAGCGCGTGCAAACCTTGATCCGCCGGCTAGCCGAGCCGACGCGGGCCCGCACCTGGTGCAAATTGGGTCGCCACCGCCGCTTGGACACGTTGTGGGCATGGGAGATCTGATGACCCACCATGCTCTTTTTTCCGCAAATCTCACAAACCCGTGCCATCCTATCCTCACCAGCGCGACCGGATCGCGCAGCGGGAAGTCTACCACAGTCGGTGACGGCGGTCACCAAGCCCGCCATTTTTGAGGCCAGGGATTTGTAAGGTTTCACTGGGTTTTTACGGTTATGACAGGGCGCGAACAAAGAGGTCGCTTGAGTCGTGACCGCTTGACAACAGGATGTGGCAGTTACTACATTAGCAGCAAATATGGGCACGACGCGGAACGCAAGCTCCGACGCAGCAACGAGGAACAACGTTGAGGAGGGGGTGGCAACGTGCTGCTAGGGAAGAAGAAGAAGAACATTGTCGGGCTGGATATCGGCTCCTCGGCGGTGAAATTGGTAGAGCTCAAGGTGGGGCGAGGGGGAAGGGCAAGCCTGGTGCACGCGGGGGTGGCTCCCCTTTCGCCGGAGGCCATTGTGGAAGGGACCATCATGGACTCTTCCCTGGTGGTGGAGGTGGCGGGTCGCCTGATCCGCGAACGAGGGGTTAAGAACCCCAATTTTGGCGTCTCGCTAGCGGGAATGAACGTGGCAATTCGGAAAATCCACCTTCCCACTATGTCAGAAGCGGAGCTGGCCGAGTCCATTCCTTGGGAGGCCGAGCAATACCTTCCTTTTCCTGTCAGCGACGCCAACTTGGATTACGTGGTGCTGGAAACCGGTCCGGAGACGATGACGGTGCTGGCGGTGGCGGCGAAAAAAGATCGGGTGGCCGACTACACCAGCGTGGTGAGCCAGCTGGGCAAGACACCGGTGTTGGTGGACTTGGACGTTTTCGCCATCCAGAACGCTTACGAGTACAACTACGGCGCCCCCGAGGACCGAGTGGTGGCCCTAGCCAATGTGGGTGCCTACCTGACGAACATCAACATCCTCGCCCACGGGCAATCGGTGTTTTGGCGCGACATCATTTGGGGTGGGAACAACTTCACCGAGGCCATACAGCGTGAACTGCACGTCACGCGCGAACAGGCGGAGGCCATCAAAGTTGGGGAGCGGGTGGGCGATGTTTCGCCGCAAACCGTGTTTGGCATTATTAACGCTGTGGCGCAGGACTTTGCCGAGGAGCTGAAGCGTACTTTTGATTTCTTTTACACCACATCCGCTCACGATCGGGTTGAAGAGATCGTGCTTTCCGGTGGGTCGGCTCACCTGCTCAACTTGGATCAAGTGCTCAAAGACCGGTTCTCCGTACCGGTGGAAATCATGAACCCGTTCAAAGAAATCGCGTACTCGGAAACCGAGTTTCCACCCGAGTGGCTCAACCGCCATGCCCCAGCTTTGGCGGTGGCGGTGGGCATGGCCTTGCGGACGGTGGGAGACTAACACCATGATTAAGGTCAACTTACTGGGAGAAGCCAGACGGGAAAAGGCGGCTCGCCGGCCTCTTATCACCCTAGCCGGGGCTAACGTCAACAACTACATTGTCCTCGGCTTTGTGATCATCGCCGTGGCGTGGATCGGCGTGCGCTATTGGCGGCTGTCCAGCCAGCTGGCCTCCATCAACGAAGAAATCGCGCAAAACCAGCGGGAGTATGATCGGTTGAAACCGATTATTGAGGAGGTGGAAAACTTCAAGAAAAAAAACGCGGAGTTGAAACACAAGATTGAGGTGATTGAGCAGCTTAAGGCCAATCAGTTTGGTCCAGTCCGCATCATGGACGAGGTGAGCAAAGCTTTGCCGGACTTGGTTTGGCTGAACAGAATGGAACTTTCGGGGCTGACGATTTCCGTTACGGGTCAAGCTCTCAACGAAAACGCCGTGGCGAATTTCATCGCCAATTTGGCCTCGAGCCCGTTCTTTTCCGAACCCACTTTGCGCGTGATGCGGCAGGACCAGCAAGGGGTGTTTAGCTTTGACTTAAGTTGCGGCTTTAGCCCAACTCCCCGAACCTCTGCTGAGAGTTCGGGACGGTGAGGGGGATT
The DNA here is from genome assembly GCA_025060245.1 of Thermoanaerobaculum sp. Classification (GTDB taxonomy): domain Bacteria; phylum Acidobacteriota; class Thermoanaerobaculia; order Thermoanaerobaculales; family Thermoanaerobaculaceae; genus Thermoanaerobaculum. Next base: position 14,711 of record JANXCP010000020.1, read on the forward strand.
GCCTATGCCCGGCTTTGAGCTTGAGAATCGCCCGTGGTACTTCGCCGTGATCCTGGGGGTCGTCTTGGCGGGTTTTGGTATTTGGGGTGCGGAGAGTCAGTGGCTTTCCGGAATTGAAAAGGATATTGCCAACCGCACCAGCGAGTTGGAAAGCCTAAAACAAAAGGTGCGCGAGGGAAAGGCGGCGGAGGCCCGACTGCCCCAGTTCCGTGAGGAATTTGCTCGGCTGGATAGCGATCTGCAGCGCTTGTTGCGAATCCTTCCCACGCAAAAACAAACGGACGAGCTCATCAAGAAAATTAAGGCGCTGACCGAGCAAGGCAGTTTCCGCTTTGTCGGCTTTGAGCCCCAGGGATTTCAGAAAAAAGATTTTTACACTGAATGGCCAATTCGCGTGAGCTTGGAGGCTGGGTACCACGACCTGGCCAAGTTTTTTGATCGTCTTTCCAAGTTTTCCCGCATCATTAACGTGGAAACCCTGTCCATGGTTGCCCTCAATAAACCTGGGCCTTATACGCTATCGGCTGGCTTCACCATGAAAACCTTTATCTACGGTGAGGTAGCCTCCGAGGGAGTGCCAAGATGAAGGCCATCATCCTCTTCTTACTGGGTCTTTTTTCGGCGGTTGTTTTTTGGGCGCAGGCTCTGCCTCAACAGCGGCCCCCGGCAGAGAAGCCCATTGACACGTCAACGGTGGAGCGAATTTTAGCCGGTGAAGAGGAAGTGGCAGCAGGAGGTGGCTTTTCCTACGATCCCGCAGGGCGCCGAGATCCGTTCCGCTCTCTCTTGGCGGGCCGTTCTCGGGAGGAGATAGGGCAACGGCCGCCCGGATTGCCGGGGATGGGAGTGGAGGAAATTAAGCTGCAGGGAATTATTAAGCTGCCCGAGGGCTTTATTGCGCTCATTCAGGGCACGGACAACCTTTCCTATATCATTAAACCGGGGACGGTTCTTTACGACGGGACGGTGGAGAAAATTGAGCCAGGAAAAGTGACGTTCAAGGTCAACGTGGCCGATCCGAGGAGTTTAAAACCGTACCGCGAGGTTGTGCGGACGTTGCAGTAAGCGCGAGGGGGTTGCAATGAAGCCAACAGGAACTCGACGAGTGTTAGTTTCGCTGGCTGCAGTTGTGCTGGTAGCGTCCAATGCCTGGGCCCAGGAGGAGGTATCCATTCTGGGGATGGCGTGGACGCCAACCCCTGCCCCTGCCCTGGTGGTCAGTGCCTCAGGTCCGCTGCAGTTCCGCGAAGCGGTGGGCGAAGGCGAGCTGTGGACGGTGGAGTTTCCCGCGGCCCGCTTGGCGCAGCCCGTGGAGAGTTTGGCTGAGCCCGAGGCTGGATTGCGGCGTGCGTGGCTTGCGGTGAGCGAGGCTGGGTCGGTGCGCTTGGTCCTGGAGCTGGCGGCGGGAGTCAAGCCGGTGGTGCGAGCACTGCCGGCGGGGGTGGAGGTGCGGCTGGTGGGGGGTGAGCGGGCACCCAAAGGGCTTCGGGGAGAAGTGGAGGTGGTTCCCGTGGTGGAGGGGGGGGTGGTGACCGTGCACATCCGAGGTGTACCCCAACAAGCCGGCAAGGCCTTCACTTTGGAGAACCCTCCCCGGGTCGCGGTGGACGTGCCAGGAGTCCTCGGTCCGCGGGCTCGGCGAGTGTTTCCCGTGGGTGCCGCGGGGGTGCAACGGGTTCGGGTGGCGCAATTCGCTGTGCAGCCCGAGCCCGTGGTGCGGATCGCCGTGGACCTGGAGAACCCGCTCAAGTACACCGTGGAGCAGACCCCTGATGGTTTGGCGCTCCGCCTGGGTGGGGGGGAAGAGGTGGTGGCAGCATCCGCGCCGGCGCTGCCCGAGTCGGTGGCTGCGCCGGTCGTGCAAGAACAAGAAGCGGATACCTCTTCATCCAACACCCAGGCCACCAAAGCGGTCCCCGCGGTGGAGCTCGCACCTCCACCGGCAGCGCCCGCAGCAGGAACGGATCTGGCGAGTCAACCCCCCGTCCCGGTGGCCAGTTCCGCGCAACCGGCGCGAACAACTTCCGCGGCCGCCGATTCGCCGTACACCTCCACTCCCAGGGCCATGGCGGAGCGGGCTGCGCCGCCTCCGGCAGCGGCGGCAGCTCCCAAGGAGGTGGAAACTCAGGAGCGGCAGTTTACCGGTGAACCCATTAGCCTGGAGCTGAAGGACGCGGATATCAAAGACGTGTTGCGTTCCTTTGCCAAGATTACGGGTTTGAACATCGTTGTGGACCCGGATGTCTCCGGTTCGGTCACCGTCACCTTGGAAAACGTGCCCTGGGATCAGTGCCTGGATATCATCTTGCGCGTCAACCGCTTGGATTACGTCATTGAAAACAACGTCTTGCGCGTGGCGCGTATGGAGCGGTTGACGCAGGAAAAGCAAGCCCTGGCCAACTACCAAAAGCAAGCGGAAGCGGCACGGCCCATGCGAACCGTCACCAAGGTGCTGTCCTACGCGCGGGCAGACGACGTGAAGACCATCCTGACCGCAGAAAAGTTCATCGTTTCCGAGCGCGGATCGGTGGTGGTGGACCCCCGTTCCAACATGCTCATCATTAGGGACTTGACCGATCGCATTGAGGGGATCCTTAACCTGGTTGACGAACTTGACCGCCCCAACCCGCAGGTGCTCATTGAGGCGCGGATCGTGGAAACCACGCGCCGGTTCTCCTACGCCCTGGGCTTGCAGTGGGGCTTTCGGGGGGTGGCCGACGCTCAACACGGCACCACCACCGGCTGGAAGTTCCCCAACTCCGGCAACGTGAACGGCCGAGTGGGGTTGGGCATTCAAGGTCCCACCGCCACCATAGGATTCACCTTTGCCGATATCCTCAACGCCTTTAACTTGGATTTTGTCCTGCAAGCAGCGGAAACCAACGGCCTCGCTAAGGTGGTGTCCGCGCCCAAGGTGATGGCGCAGGACAACGAAATTGCCAAAATTGAGAGTGGCATCCAGATCCCCATTGCTTCCACGGTGACGCAGGGAAACGTCACCACCACCACGGTCACGTTTAAAGATGCCACCATCAAGCTGGAGGTGACCCCGCACATCACCGCCGAGGGCACGGTCCAGCTGGTGATCAAGCTGGACAAGACCGAGGTCTTGGAAGGGGTGAACATCATTGCCATTGGTACGCAGTTGGCCGGCGCACCGTTGTCGGTGCGTAAGGCCGAAACCAAGGTGCTCGTTCGCGACGGAGGGACCACGGTGATTGGCGGTGTGTACAAGCTGACGCAAAACGATCAGCGAAACCAGGTTCCGGGCCTGGCTAAGATTCCGGTGGTGGGGAATTTATTTAAGCAGCGGCAGATGAGCCAAAATAACGACGAGCTGTTGATCTTCCTCACGCCGCGCATTGTCAAATACTAGGGGGATGGCCATGAGGACCGAAAACCAACTTTTCCGGCTTTTCGTGGCGGCGTTGGTGGTGGTTTTGGGCGCGTGCGCTGCCGGCAACCACTCCGCGGACCAAGAGGCGCCGGTCATCCTCTCGGTGGACGTGACCGAGGGGGTGGCTGACGTGAACATTGCTGTGCGGAGTGATGTGAGCATTCCTGAGATGACCATCAAATCTCAGGCGAAGGCACCGGACACGACCCTGGGGCCGCAAAACGATGTGATCCTCACCGAGTGGGTCATTACCCCCGTTCGCTCCGACGGCGGCACCGTGGCCTCTCCCCAGTGGCGGGAGTACCGCAATGTGACGGTACCAGCGGGGGGCACGGCGAACCTGCGAAACTACCGTATCTTTCCCGCGGAATACTTTGACCGCCAGCCCCTGGTGCAGCTGTACCCGCAAAACGGTGGTGTGGACCGAGAGACCGGGAAGGTCAACATCCGGCAGCGTTTGCAAATTGAAATCTTCGGCAAAACCGTGGCTGGGCGACGGGTTTCGGTGCGTTTTGACTGGAGCCTGAACTTTTATTACAGCCCGGTGACACAATGAGGAGGACGGCGATGAAAAACTCCACCCTTTTTGCGATCCCGTTGGTGGGTGCGGCGCTGGTGGTGTTCTCTTCGTGTAGTAAGTCAGACAGCCCCACCGCTCCCCGCCCTTCTCCGACGCCTCAGGCGGCAAGCCTCACCTTGACCGTCTCCGCAACCTCAGCGGTCACCGGCGAGGCGGTGGAGGCGCGGGCGACGGTCCGCCAGGGCACCTCCCCAGTCCCCGACGGCACGGTGGTGACTTTCACCTTGCCGAACGAGATCTGTGAGGGTGTGCCTTGCCATTCTTTTCTTGATAACAATGAGTTTCGCGTGAGCAAAGAAACCCGGGCTGGCGTCGCTTCAGCCCTATGGACTTCGGTAAAAGTGGGGGATGTGACCGTGACCGCGAGCTCTTCCGGCGCCACCGCGTCCGCTCAGGTGCGCTTTAGCCCGCGAGTTCAACCCGTGCCCGCAGCAGCAGCTCCTCGCTTCTTCAGTATAACTCCTTCCTCCGGCAGTGCCCGAGGAGGTTATACCGCTTCCATCTCGGGGCAGTGGCTGTGCAAGTCGTATTTGCGCGGCGTCTGCCATTCCCCAGCTGACGTAACTTTGCGACAAGTTTTTAAAGTGGTGGAGAGGGTGATTATTGAAGGAAACAGACGCGAAGTTATTTACAGGGAGGTTAATAGAGATGTAGCCCTTCGGGTTCGTGCGTTCTCGGGAGAAGGTACGAACGATACCCTAGTTGTGGAAATTCCTGAGGCAGATCCAGCCTACCTCGACCAAAGCTTCAAGGTGGACCTCGTTCTCGCAAACGGTGTGGGTGGCCCTATCACAGTTGTGAATGCCTTCATGTACCTCGCGGACCTTCTCCAAGCGGGATATCCACAGATCTTCACTGTGACTCCGGACAGCGGTACGTGGCAAGGGGGTGACGAGGTGCTGATTACCGGCCAAGACCTTTGCGTGTACTATTGGACATCTTCGGGCACGTGTGCCACGTCTATTCTGCCTTTTGTGTGGTTTACTCCAGGGGGCGATGCGGAGGTTCGGTGGCTTTCACCGGATGGCCGGGCGGTTCGGGTGCGGACTCCCCGGGTAGATATAGATCCGATTTCGCGCGATTGGGAGTCGTACCTAACCTTCTCAAACCTTTCGGGACAAGTGAGCCGACCGTTTAAATTCCGGGCTGATTTCGTTCTGGCTGAGAGCCCGACAATTTTTGGAGTTTCCCCCAATCAAGGGAGCTGGCAGGGGGGCGAGGAGGTGACCGTCTCAGGTGTGAACCTCTGCGTTAGGTTTTTGCGCTCCAGTGGGCTTTGCGATACGACGGTGCCGCCTGCAGTGCGCTTTACGCCTCCGGGCGCCGACGCCATGGTCACGTGGGTTTCACCGGATGGGCGGGCGTTGCGGGTCACGACCCCCAGAGCCTCGGTGGCTCCGATCACGCAAGATATCGAGTCCAGCATTTCCGTGACCAACACAGCGGGAACGGGTAACCTTGCCAACAGTTTCGTCTACGTCGCCAACCGCGAGGTGGCGGTGACGCCGGTCCTCCACGCCCTCTCGCCCAACGCGGGACCCATTGAAGGTGGAACGCGGGTGACCATCTACGGGACTGGGTTCCAGTACCCCGTGCAGGTGCTCTTTGGGGACCGGGAAGCCCAGGTGGTGTCCTCCAACTTCAACCAAATCGTCTGCATTGCACCCTCCATCGCCGCCACCCAACCCACCACCCCCACAACTGTTGATGTGAGCGTAAAGAACGTCCTCACCGGCAAGACCTCCTCTAATACCCTCCCTTATCGCTACGGCGAGGCCATGTTCGTTTCCGCCATTACGCCCAATACCGGTTACATTTTGGGTTGGAACAACGCCACCATTTACGGCCAAGGCTTCGTGGCGCCGGTGCAGGTGCTGGTGACGGTGGCGGGGCTGACGAAGGAAGCGCAGGTGCTTTCGGTTTCCGGAACCTCCATCCAGGTGAAAATGCCGCCCTTCCAGGAGGCGGTATCCGGCCAGGGCTGCACCCCCGTGGTGGCCACCTTCTCCGTTACCAACATTGGCTCCAACCTGCGGGTGACCGGTCCGGGTTACACCTATCTCTGCAGCGGCGGTATTTCGGGCCCGTAGGGCTTCTTCTCAGCGCGTAACCCAGGGCGGCCCTAGGGCCGCCCTTCTGTTTGCTGGGGCTGTGTGAATCCACACGCTTCTTTTCGGTTCGCGCCCTGGATGCGCTACACTTGCCCCGTGACGCCGAAGGAACGGATTGCCGAGCTTCGTCGGGAGGTGGAGCTCAACCCTGCCTCGCGCTACTTTTACCAGCTGGGGGAGTTGCTGCGGCGGGAGGGGGAACTGGAGGAGGCGGCAGCGATCCTACGCCAGGGCCTCACCCACCACCCCCGGTACATGGCGGCCTGGGTTTCCTTGGGTAGGGCGCTGTTGGACCTGCAGGATGCCAACGGAGCTCGCCAGGCCCTCCGGCAGGCCCTGGACTTGGACCCGCAAAACCCGGTGGCCTGGCGGCTCTTGGGCGAGGCTTACCTCGCTCTCACCCAACGCTCCGAGGCCCTCCAAGCGTTTGAGCAAGCCCTGGCGCTGGTACCCGGGGACGAGGTGCTGCAGGAAGCGGTGGCAACCCTCAAGGCAGAGCTCACTGCTCCTTCTGCACCCGGGCTCCCTGGACCTTCACCCCCATCGGAAGTCTTGCCGGACCCTTTTGCCGAAATTCAGTCGCCTCCTCCACCACCGGCAGAAGAGCTGTTTGCCGTGGAGCCCCTGCCTTCCCTGGAAATGGATACGGTCTTTGCGCTCCCCCCAGAGCCGCCACCGGTTGCTCCAGCGCTGGATTTTTTTCCGGAAGGGTTGGCCCCTCCGGCAGCCCAG
>JANXCP010000020.1:21540-27264 GCA_025060245.1 Thermoanaerobaculum sp.
ATGAGCTGGGCCCACTGCCCCCACCTGAACCGCCAAAAGGTGCGACCGTGGCAGCCGCTTCTGCGCTGCCGACAAGCGCTGCCGAGGAGGTGGAAGCCATCCTGGCACCCTCCGTTGCCCCAGCCCAAGCTTCGCCGCCCACCATTGCCGAAGCCAGGGCCTGTGTGCACCGCGGCGATCTGGCCCAAGCGGTAGAGCTCCTCCGCCAGCTGGTGGAGGCGGAGCCAGCTAATCAAGAGGCGGCGGACCTGTTGGCCTTGGTTCAGGACATGATGGAGCCTTTGCCGCCGGAAGAGCCTAAGCTTTCCCTCCGGGAAAAGAAGATCGCCGCGTTGCAGCGGTTCTTGGCAAACGTTACACTGGCACGGGAGCGCATGGGCCGATGAGCTTTCTCAGCCGAGTGCAAGCCGTGACCGAGTGCCCCGGGCTTTTGGCCCTGGCCATTGCGGATCGCGAGGGGATTGCGGTGGAGAGCTTTGGTCCGCAGGCGGCAGAGGCAGAAGAAATTGTCGCCGAGTACACCGGTTTTCTGCGCGAGGTGACGGCGGCCAATCGGGAACTGAAGCTGGGGGAACTGCATCAGGTGGTGATCACAGGAAGCCAACGGACCATCGTCGTCACCTTTATTACCCCGGATTACTTCTTGTTTGCCGTGGTGGACAAGGACGGGAACCCAGGGAAGGCCCGGTTCACTAGCCGCGTGGCCGCCTGGAACTTACGTCCCGAATTCCTATAAAGGCGAGGGGGAAGCATGTTCAGCTTTGACGAGATTTGCCAATTAATCCGCCTCGTGGCGGAAACACGTGTGGGAGGAGTGGAACTGGAGCGAGATGGGGCGAAGCTACGCATTGATGGCGTGCAGGCCCCGGCGGCGGCCCCTGTTCTGGGCACTCCTGTGGTTTCCGAGGAGGCTATTCAGGCTTTGAAGGCGGCGGTGACGCCGCCCATTGCTGCGGCCACAAGCCCCCCTCCCCCCGCGCCCGTTGAGGCGGAAGAGGAGAACCTCCACTTCGTCACTTCCCCCATCGTGGGTACCTTTTACCGTGCCCCCAACCCCGATGCGGAGCCCTTCGTCCAGCCCGGCGATCGGGTGCGCAAGGGCCAGGTGCTCTGCATCGTTGAGGCGATGAAGCTGATGAACGAGATTGAATCGGACGTGGATGGGGTGGTGGTGAAGGTGTATCCGGAAAACGCCCAGCCGGTGGAATTTGGGGAGCGTCTTTTCGCCATTCGGGTGAGTTAAGCCCCTATGATCCGCAAAGTCCTCATCGCCAACCGCGGGGAAATTGCTGTTCGCATCATCGCCGCCTGCCGCGAGGCCGGGTTGGCCACGGTGGCGATCCACTCGGAGGCGGACCGAGAAGCCCTGCACGTGCGCCTAGCCGATGAGTCGGTGTGCATCGGGCCGCCCTACGCGAAGGAGTCGTACCTCAACATCACCTCCATTATTGCGGCGGCAGAAATCACGGGCGCCGACGCGGTCCATCCCGGCTACGGCTTTTTGTCGGAAAATGCCCAGTTCGCGGAGGTGGTCCAGGAGTGTGGCCTGACCTGGATCGGCCCTCCTCCCGGGGCCATTCGTCTGATGGGGGACAAGGCCACGGCACGTCGGACGGTGGCCGCACGGGGCGTGCCGGTGCTGCCTGGCTCACCGGAGCCGCTGCAAACCCGAGAGCAAGCGGTGGAGTTGGCCCACAGCATCGGGTTTCCCGTGATCCTCAAAGCCTCGGCTGGGGGTGGCGGAAAGGGTATGCGGGTGGCCCACGATGCCCGTGAGTTGCGCCATGCCTTTGACACCGCTCGGCATGAGGCGGAGCGGGCCTTTGGTGTGCCCGATGTCTACCTGGAGAAGTATCTCACCCAGCCCCGGCATATTGAAATTCAAGTGATCGCTGACCGCTTTGGCAAGGTGGTGGCACTGGGGGAGCGGGAGTGCTCCATCCAACGTCGACACCAAAAACTCATTGAAGAGGCTCCCTCGCCGGTGATCACCCCGGAGCTGCGCAAGGCCATGGGCGATGCAGCGGCGGCGGCGGCCAAGGCGGTGGGGTATGAGAGCGCAGGCACGGTGGAGTTTCTCTTCCAGGATGGGCAGTTCTACTTCATGGAAATGAACACGCGTATCCAGGTGGAGCACCCGGTGACGGAGCTGGTGACGGGGGTGGATTTGGTCTTGGAGCAGCTGCGGGTAGCCCAAGGGGAGCGCCTCAGCGTCACGCGCACCCCGAAGCTTTCCGGACACGCCATGGAGTTCCGCATCAACGCCGAGGACCCAGAGACCTTCGCGCCATCTCCGGGAACGGTGAGCTTTCTCGCCCTTCCCGGTGGTCCCGGGGTCCGCCTGGACACGCACCTGTACCGTGGCTATCGGATCCCCCCGTACTACGACTCCCTCATTGCCAAGCTCATCGTCTACGGCAGTGACCGTCAAGAAGTGTTGCGCCGCGCCCGCCGAGCTCTGTCTATGTTTGTCGTGGAGGGGATCAAGACCACCATACCGCTCCATTTGAAGATCCTTGAGGATGGAGATTTCAAGGCGGGGAACCTCTCCACCCGTTTCATGGATCGCTTCCTTTCCTCGCGTTGAGGCGGTACTCGCGCCTGTACCTGGTGGGGTTCATGGGGTGTGGGAAAACCACCACGGGACAGGCATTGGCCCAGCGACTCAGCTGGGACTTTGTGGACTTGGATCGGCGGGTTGAGCAGCGTCTTGCCCTCTCGGTGCGGGAGATCTTTGCCACCCACGGCGAGGCAACCTTTCGCCAGGAGGAGCACCGACAGCTCCTCCAGGTGGCGCAGCGGGAACGGGTGGTGGTGGCCACCGGTGGCGGGACCTTCACCTTCGATGCTAACCGGCGGTTAATGAAGAAAACCGGCCTGGTGATCTTTCTGGACGTGCCCTGGGGGGAGATCCTCCGCCGGCTTCCCGACAAGTGGGAGGAGCGACCGTTGTTTCGCACCCCTGAGCAAGCCCTGGAGCTGTACCGCGCACGCCTGCCCTTTTACCGCCTCGCCGATGTGACCGTGGGTCCCTTGCCCGGGGAGGACGCGCCAGCCCTGGCGGGTAGAATTGCCTTGTTGTTGCGGGAGCACCTGTGCGCTACGTGATCTTTTCCGATGTCCACGCCAACATTGAGGCCCTCAACGCCATGTTGGCCCATGCCTCCCGCAAGCGGAAAGATGCCTGGGTTTTTTTGGGCGACGCCGTCGGCTATGGGGCTGCCCCAAACCAGGTGGTGGAGCGCCTCAGGCGGTTGCGAGGGCGAGTCCTGGCGGTGCGCGGGAACCACGATCGCGTGGTGCTGGATCCCTCCGCTGGTATTGATTTTTTCAACGACCACGCACGGCTGGCCGCGCGGTGGACCTCCGTCGTCTTGCAACCGGCCAACCGCCGTTGGCTGGCCGCTCTCCCCTCTGGCCCCATCTGGCTTGAGGAGGGCGTGGCAGCTTGCCACGGGGCTCCGCAGGACGAAGATGCCTACATTTTCACCGATGTGGACGCGTTGGAATCCCTTTTCGCGTTACCGGAGGCGTGGGTCATCTTTTTTGGTCACTCCCACGTCCCCTCCATGTTTGAGCTCCGTCAAGAGGGGCGGGAGGCGCACCTCGCTTTTACCTTTCTCCGTGGCGGGGAGCGGCTGGAGCTGATGCTCTCTCGCCAAAGGAGGTACCTCATTAACGTTGGCGCGGTGGGTCAACCCCGCGACCGCGACTGGCGCCCGTCCTATGGCCTTTTTGATTCCGGCTCGGGAAAGCTCACCGTTTACCGGTTGGTGTACGACGCCCAGGCGGCTCGCAAGAGGATCATTGACGCCGGCTTGCCGGCTATTCTGGGAGATCGCCTGGTTCGTGGGTTTTAAGGGTAGGAGGCAACGGATGAGGAACACCTCGGTGTTTGGCCTGTGCGCCCTCGTGGCCTTGCCTTGGTTGGCGCCAGCTGCGGATGAAACGCTGGCTCGCCTATGGCAGTTGGGGGAGGTTCGCTCCTTTGATGCCGAAATCTACGCAGCCGCGGCCGAAAGCCCCCAGGTGGAGGTGCGGCGCAGCTGTGCCCGTCTTTTGGGACATCTGCGAAATGAGGGGGCGGTGCGCCTGGCCCTGCGTCTCAGCCGTGATCCCGCACCGATGGTGCGGGCGGAAGCTTTGGCCTCCCTGGGTCGCTTGGCACCTTGGCTCTTCCAAGAGCCTTGGAAAGCGAGGGTCCGAAAAGCCTTGGGGGCCGGACTGAAGGACCAGGACCTGCGGGTGCAGGAGGCGGCGGTTTGGGCCTGGGGTGCGGCTGGCGAAGCCGAGGAGCCTTTTCTGGAGATGCTTCGGCACAATCAAGCACGGTCCGTGCGAGTGGCCGTGTTGCAAAACCTATGGCGCACCCAAGGTACCCAATGGCCCGCGGTGGCGGCACGGTACGCCAAGTCCTCCCAGGGGGAGCTGCGCTGGGCGGCCCTGTGGTCCCTCAGTCGTAAGGGGGGAAGAGAGCTGGAGGCAACGCTTCCCGAGCTGTTGGGCGATCCGCAGCCCGCCGTCCGGCTTTTAGCCTGCGAAGCCGTGCGGCGGCATAAGATTGCTGCTCTGGCGGCGCAGGTGGTGCCGCTTTTGGGTGATCCGGAGGAGTCGGTGCGGGTGGCAGCGCTGAACGCCCTGGCGGAGCTGGGTCCGGAGGCGGCCAAGGTGGTCACGGGCAAGGTGGTGCGGGATCTTCCCCAATGGGTGGCCAATGAGGACCTGCAGCACCCTCACCTGCGGGTTGGGGCCATTCGGCTGGCGGGAAGCCTCGGGTGCTGCCGGGAGCAACTGGAGCGGGTGGTGGAAGAAGGAGGTTGGGCGGGGGGGGAAGCGGTGGTGGCTTTGGCGCGGCAACAGAACCGCCGCTTGGTGGAGCAGGAGCTGGCCTCACCCGATGCGGTTTTTCGCCGCTGGGCAGTGTTGGGATTGCAGTACCTGGCTCAGTCGCAAGAGCTCTTGCAAAAGGCCATGGGAGATGAAGAGGCGCGGGTGAGGTTGGCGGCGGCGGAGGTGGCGGGAAAGCTGGCGGACCCTGCCTTAGCCCAGCCTTTGCGCAGGTTGCTGGAGGACCGCGATGCCGCCGTCCGAGTCCAGGCAGCGGAAAGCCTGGCGGCCCTAGGGCAACCTGTGGAACCGGCACTTTTGGTCACCATGCTCAAAAAGGAGCTGGAAGGCGGTGCCAGCGAAGGGGCAGTGGCCCTCATTCGCCTCCTGGGCAAGGCGGAACCCCTATCAGCAGAGGCTGCTTCTGCCCTGGAGCAGGCGCGGGCCCACGCCGAGCCCGGCATAGCCTTGGCGGCTTGGGAAGAGCTTTTCCGCCATGGCCGGCTTCGCGCCTTTCCCAACCGCCGGCCCAGGCAGCCGTTGTCCTGGTATGACGAGCTGATCCGGTTTTGTCAAAAGCCCCGCTACTTGGAGGTGGTGACGGTGCGGGGTACCTTTACCGTAAGCTTAGACCTGGCCGACGCCCCATTTGCCGCCTTTGCCTTATGGCAGCTGGCGGGGAAGAAGTTCTTTGACAACCTAACGGTGCACCGCGTGGTGAGCAACTTTGTCGTTCAAGGAGGAGACCCAAGGGGTGACGGCTGGGGAGGGCCGGGGTTTTTCTTGCCCGATGAGCTGTCGCTGAAGCCCTTTGAGGTTGGGTCGGTGGGCATGGCCTTGGCGGGCCCCGACACCGGGGGCTCGCAGTTTTTCGTCACCCTCACCCCCCAGCCCCAC
>JANXCP010000021.1 GCA_025060245.1 Thermoanaerobaculum sp.
TCTCCCCCAGGTTTCTCCTCAGGGGGCCGTTGAGCCGCGAGGCTACTTTTTTTTTTTCACCTGTCAAGGGACCGGCCCGTCCGTTCCCGTCATCGGCACGGGATGGAGCCTTCTCCACTCTTAGGCGAGGATCCCAAGCGGGCAGCTGGTGGCTGGCAAACACGGTTCAAGGTCTTCTTGGCAGGCGGCTTTCTCGGCGTCGTCAGGGTTGCCGGGGAAGGGGATGGGGAGCCGGTGGAGGAGGTCTTGCTCCTGCCAGGGGCCTGCCCGTCGCGGTGCGGGAGGCCAAAAAGGGGAATCGGGCTTTTTCCATCCCTTCAGTGGGAGAAAGTTTGGCCTCAGGGCAAGGGGTTGTCCTTTTCGCTGCTTTCGTTTTTTTCCGCCACTGGCTTGCGCGAGCTTACCTCGCCGAAAGAGGTGGTGAACGGTTCGGAGGCAGCTCTCTTCCCCCTGAGGTCCCTGAGAATGATCCACAACCCGAAAAGCACCAAGCCGAGGGGCCACCAGTCAGCCAAGAAGCTGAGGTCCAGGGGGTAAAAGTTGCCGTAAAGCAACAGGGCGCCCGCGGCCAGCAGGATCACACCCAACAGCCAGTTCCCCCGACCCTTGTGCGGGATGGTTTCAGGGGTTAAGGCCTGATCCAGGGGGGCAACAAGGAGGGGGCTTGCCACCGCCATCCGGTGGGCATCCAGCATGGCAAAGAAGAACACGAAGGCCACCACGGCACTGGAGAGGTCGGCGTGATCGGTGAGCCAAAGGGCGGCAAGGAAGGCAGCAAAGAAAGCGATCCCCCGCTCGTAGAGGCCCAAGTAGATATGGCCCAGGCCCGGAAGCAGGGAAAAGATGACCGCCAGCCCAGGAGACTTTCTCACCACCTGTTTTTGCAAAGGCTCCGTGGGGGGTGGCGACGGCGGTAACGGGGGTAACTGGGCGTTCATGACGGTCCTCCCTCCTCAGGAGATTGAACGGTGGGAGCAGCTTTTTGGTTCTCTTCCGGTACGCCCAGGGTCTGGCGCCAAAAGGCAAAGGCACGGGAGAGGGAATCCTTGGCCAGTTGATGGCTTTGCGAAAACCAGGTCTCCAGTTCCTTCGCTGCCCAGCGGAGCCGGTTGGCCACCGCCGCACGGCCGTAAAGGAAGGCAGTGGTGAGCTTCTCCTGGGCTTCGCGGCCAATGAACTCACCGCTTCCGGTGGCCAGCACCACGCTCCCCGCCAGGATGTAGGCGGCGGCAGCGGCCAGGCGCCAACGGGAGCCGCGGGCTCTGACCACCTGCGGCAGGGCGAGGGCTGCCGCGGCCCGAACCACGCCCGCAGGAGCTCTTGTGGCCTCACCTGTTTGTTTGAGCGTCGCCAAGGCCTCCCAGGTGGCGCGGCAAGAAGAGCATTGGCCCAGGTGCTGCACCAGCTTTTGGCGTTGGGTTGCTTCCGCCTCCTGGTCCAGGACGCCGCTCATGGCCATGAAAGCTTCCTCGCACGGGCGGGGGAGCCGGGCCATTCGGGAAAGCTTGCTGACCAAGGGTGGGGGTGCCTTCAAATCGCGGACGGTGCTTCCCGCCAGTGTCAGCTCGGGCCAAGCGGCCACGAGCGTTTGGCAATGGGGACAGGCGGCGGCATGGGCCTCCAGGTGGGCGGGGATTTGCCCTTGTCCCTCTTCCAGCCACCGCAGCAGGTCCACACAGGAGGTCATGCCGGAACTCCCGGGGCAAGCCCCAACAGGTCGCGAATGGTCACCGCCAACTCACGCCGCGCCCGGTTAAGGCGGGACTTCACCGTCCCCAGGGGCAGGTCAAAATGGGCTGCCAACTCTTCGTAGGACCAGTCGGCGAAGTCGCGTAGCAGGAGCAATTGCGCCAGCTCCTCGGGCAGGCGTTGCAGCGCCTGGTGCGCAATCTCCAAGCGCTGTTTGCGCACGGCCTTGGTGAATGGATCGTCGGCGGCTGGGAGAGTAGCGAGGAACTCCTCCTCCAGCCAGGTGGCCTCTCGTGCCTTGCGCGTGCGGCGGTAGTGATCCACGAATAAGTTATGCGCCACACGGTAGGCCCAGGCGCGGAAGGAGAGACCGGGCACGTATTGGTGCAGGTTTTGCCAGATGCGCAGGTACACTTCTTGCGTCAGGTCTTCGGCCTCATGGCGGTTGCGGGTAAAACTCACCGCCATACGGTAGATATGGTCGGCGGTGGCCTGCACCAGTTCCTCCCAGGCTTGGGTGTCCCCGGCTTTGCACCTTTCCACCACGCGGTCCAGGTGCCCTTCCTCCATCCCAAACACCTTAACGCATTTTGCCACGTTGGGGTTCGCGGAGGGCTCACCCTTGGCGATGGGGGAAAAATGGGGGAAAATACTCTGGGGAGTTGAACAATGGCAGAAGCTGATCTGCACGGCAAGGTGGAGCAAGCCCTGGCGGAGCTGCGGCCGGCGTTGGCCATGGACGGGGGGGACGTGGAGTTGGTGGAAGTGAAGGATGGGGTGGTGCGCGTGCGACTGATGGGAGCCTGCTCGGGCTGCCCCATGGCGGCCATGACCCTGGTGGGCTTTGTGGAGGACCGCCTCAAAAGCCAGATTCCGGGGATCCGTTGCGTGGAAAGCGTCTAGGGCCCCTGCCGACGGCCCAGCAGCCAAAAGAGCAAGGTCAAAAGCGCGGAGATGAGCAGGGACGTGCCTAAGGGGAGGTAAACCGTCCACCTACGCCCTTGGAGCACCAGATCCCCTGGTAGCCGTAGTCCTTTGTCGGCCAAGAGCAAAAGGACGCCCACGACTGCCAGGGCAAGACCGAAGATCACGAGGAACTTGCCCGTCCAGGCCATGACTCCCTCGTCGTTCTCTAGGCTACCATGGGCCGTTCAGTAATGGGTGGAATGTTTTTCGGCCGAGCTACCTTAAATCCATGGGCCCCTAGGGCTCTCCTCAGCCAATGCGCCCGCGGGGGCCTTCACCGTGAGCTCTCACATTTCGTGAACCTTAATCTCGTGATAGACTAGTGATCACGAGAAGGGAGGAATGTGGAATGAGGGCAGGTCCTATGACGATGGCGGCGTGGGCCGTTTGGGTAGCCTTGTCAACAGGGGCGACGGCTGGTGTCTATTACGAGGCCAGGACGACGGCGGAGGGCAAGGGGGCGGATTACCAAAGGGCCTCGGTCAAGGCTTGGGTTTCCGGGGATAAGGCGAAGGTGGTATTTGAACAGTCGGGCAACCCAATGGTGGAGGCGGGAAGCTACCTCATCACCACTGACGGCGGGAAAAACCTGTTCCTGGTCAAACCCAAGGACAAGACCTACGGCAAGTGGGATCTGGATGCGATGGTGCAAATGGTCGGTGGCCTCAATCAGATGATGAACATTCAAATCAAGGAGTGGAAGGTGCAGCAGCTAGAGGAACGACCCGGAGGGGTGGTGGCAGGGATTCCCACGAAGTACTACAAGTTTCGCACCACTTACCGACAGACGATGAAGTTCATGATGATGAACCGAGACGACCAAATCGAGGAGGTGCGTGAGTTGTGGGTGGCCCCGGAACTGGTGGAACGCGGTCTGGGTATTTACCTCCGGGCGAAGCCACCCAAGACCGTTGATGAAGGCTTCAACAGGTTGATGGAATTGGAGTTTGAAAAGGTCAAGGGCGTTCCCCTGAAAATGGTCACGGTCACAACCACACGCGACAAGAAGGGTGCCACCGAGGTGAGCAGCGTAACGATGGAGGTGACCAAGCTCCAAGTTATGCCAGTCCCCGATGAGACCTTTTCTATTCCCAGTGGCTACAAGGAGGTGCAGCTGCTGCCCACGGGTGAAGGGGAAGCCGGTCAGGAAAACCCCATGAGTAAGCTCTTCGGCGGGAATAAGAAGCAGTAGAAGTTTCGGTCAACCCCTTTTGGCACACGGCGGGCGAACCAAGCCCGCCGTTTTGCGTAGAATCGGCCACTTGGGGAGGGCTCATGCGCATTCGCTCCGCTCTCGCTTTTCTTGCTACCGCTTTTCTTGCCGGACTCGCCATGGCGGGGAGCTTGGAGGTCCTGCCGCCTTGCGACCTGGACCCCACGGTACCCAACATTCGGCAGGTTCTGGGTTACGACTGGGGGGAGGAAATCAGCGACCCGCAGCAAATTCAAAAATACGCGGAAGCGTTGGCAGTCGCTGCACCCCAGCGGGTCAAGCTGCTTCCCTACGCCAAGTCCTTTGAAGGGAGACCCCTGTTTCTGTTGGTAGTGGGGGCGGCGGAACGCTTGGCGGGGCTGGAGGAGTTGGCGGACCAGGTGCGGCGCCTCGGAGATCCAAGGCTTGTCCCACCGCCCACTGCCGGCCCTCTGGTGGCGAAGCTGCCCCTGGTGGTCTGGTTGGGGGGATCGGTGCACGGTGATGAGCCCTCGGGAGGGGAGGCGGCCCTGGCCTTGGCCTACTATTTGGCCGCTTCCCGCTGCGATCAGGTGAAGGGGTTGTTGGAGCAGGTTCTGGTAGTGCTTGACCCCATGCAAAACCCCGACGGACGGGCGCGGTTTGTGGCCGCCACGCGCCAGGCGCGGGGTCCGCGCCCGGATGAGAACCCAGCCTCGGCGGAACACGTCCAACCCTGGCCCGGTGGTCGCTTTTCCCATTACCTTTTTGATCTGAACCGGGACTGGTTTGCTCTCACCCACCCGGAAAGCCAGGGCAAGGTTTCCCGCATGGTTTGGCTTCCCCCCCAGGTGGCGGTGGACCTCCACGAAATGGGCTCTGACCAGGGTTACTTTTTCCCCCCTCCTGCTGACCCCCATAACCCTTTGGTCTCTCCTGAGCAAAACCAGCTTTGGCAGCTGTTAGGGAGGCAGCTGGCGGCGGCTTTTGACGCCCGGGGGGTGCGCTTTTGGACACGCGAGGTTTTTGATGCTTTTTACCCAGGTTACGGGGAATCCTGGCCGTTTTTCGGCGGTTCCTGCGGGGCTACCTATGAACAAGCCTCCTCTCGTGGGCGGGTGATTCGCCTGCGCACCGGCGAGCTGCTGCGGTACGCCGACACGGTGGCCCATCACCTGTTGGCGGCTTGGGTCACGGTGAAGACGGCCGCGGAGCACCGTCACGCTTTTTGGGAGAGTTTCTTGGCTTACCGTCGGCGAGCGGTGGAAGAAGGCAAGGGCAGTGCCTACCTTTGGGATGCCCAACGCGACGGGGCGACTCCGTTAGCCCGTTTGTTGGCCCGCCAGGGGTTGGAGGTTTACCGCGTGGAGGGGGGACCCTTGGCCGGTTTGTTCATCGTCCCCAGGTCGCAGCCCTACAGCCGATTGGCGCAGGTGCTGCTGAGCAGGGACATCCCGTTGCCGCGGGATTTTGCTGAACGGCAGGTGCAGCGAGAGGCGAAGCGCCTGCCCGACGAGATCTACGACATCACCGCTTGGTCTTTACCGCTGTTGTGGAACGTGCCGGTACGTGAAGAGAGGGTGACCCCCTCACCCCAGTGGCAGTTGGTGAGTTCGGAAGAACCAGCACCGGGGAGGGTGGTGGGCGAGGGAAGGGTGGCGTTCCTGCTCCCCTGGGAGGGTCTTGCTTCCGCCCGGGCCACCGTCCAGCTTTTGGCCCTTGAGGTTCGGGTAGGCGTTGCCGAGCGACCTTTTCGCCTGGCTGGAAGGGAGTTCCCCATGGGTACGGTGGTCATTCGCCGCGCGGGCAACGGGGAGGAGCTGCGCCAGCGGCTTGCCCAGGTGGCGGCGGAGGCGGAGGTGAGCTTCTTCGGTGCAGAAACCTCGCTGGTGGAGTCGGGCATTGACTTGGGTTCCAACCGAGTCCGCCCGTTGCGATACCCACGGGTGGGGCTTCTTTGGGACGCTCCCACCAGCCCCACCGCCGCCGGGCACCTCCGCTACGCCTTGGAGCAGCAGCTGGGTTTAGCAGTTTCCCCGGTGCGGGTGGGCTCGCTGCTGCAGGCCGACTTGTCCCTCTTTGATGTGATCATCTTTCCCGATGTTTTTTCGGCGGCTGCGCTGATGCGCACGTGGCCTCAGGAGCAGCTGGATCGGCTGCGGTACTGGGTGCGGGAAGGGGGAGTGCTCATCGCCGAGGGGGAAGCGGCGGTTTTCTTGACCAACGAAAAGGTGGCGCTGTTAGCCTCGTCACTGGAAAAGCGCGGGGATGGGGAAGCGGCGCAGGCGAAAGAAAAGCCGCAGCCGGCGGGCTCGCCAACGGCAAGCGAAGGCCCCACCGTGGGCTACGAACAGCACGTAAAGCCAGCGGAGGAGCAGCCCCCGCAAGTTCCGGGTGCCATCTTGACCGTGAAGCTAGACCCGGAGGAGCTCCTGGCGGCGGGATTTCCCCAGGGGCGGGTCTTCGCGCTGGTGGGTTCGCGACGAGTGTTTACGCCGTTGAAGTTGGACAAGGGGGTGAACGTGGGCCTGTACGCTGACGCCGCGGAGCTGGTGTCCGCAGGATTCGTTTTCCCTGATTCGCGCAAGCAGCTGCCAGGCAAGGCGTACCTCATGATGCAGCGGCACGGGCGGGGTTTGGTGGTGGCTTTTGCCGAGCCACCGGCGTTCCGGGGTATGACGCGCTCCACCACGCTGCTCTTGGCCAACGCCGTGTTGTTTGGCCCGGCTCTGGTGCCCTGATCCATGCACGTTTGGTGGTGGGTGGTCTTTGCCGGTTTGGTCTTGGGTGCGCTGGCCCTCGACCTCTTGGTGTTCCACCGGCACGCCCACCGCGAGAGCATGCGGGAGGCAGTCACCTGGAGCGTTGTTTGGGTCGGGCTGGGTCTTTTTTTTGCCCTATTTGTTGCGGCAGTGGAAGGCCAGGAGTCGGCGCTAGCCTATCTCACGGCCTTTCTCATTGAAAAGTCCCTGTCGGTGGACAACCTTTTCGTGTTCGTGGGGCTTTTTTCCTACTTTGGCGTGCTCCCGGAGAACCAGCATCGGGTCCTGTTTTGGGGCATCTTGGGTGCCATTGTGATCCGTGGTCTGTTTATTTTCCTCGGCATCAGCTTGCTCACCCACTTCCACTGGGTCAACTACCTGTTGGGGGCCATCCTGATGGCCACGGGGGCCAAGATGGCCACGGGTGGAGAAGAGGTACACCCGGAAAAAAACCTGTTGGTCCGTTGGGCTGCCAGGGTTTTACCGTTCACCAAAGAATTTCGCGGGCAGGCCTTTGCCGTTCGCAGCCCCCAAGGATGGCGTTTCACGCCGCTGTTTCTGGCCCTCGTGGCGGTTGAGGCGACGGATGTGATGTTTGCCGTGGACTCCATTCCCGCGGTGCTGGCCATCTCCTCGGATCCGTTTGTGGTCTATACGTCAAACATCTTTGCCATTTTGGGCTTGCGTGCCCTCTACTTTGTCCTGGTGGGGGCATTGCGAAGCCTCCGCTACCTCAGGCCTGCCCTGGCTATCATCTTGGTCTTGGTGGGCATAAAGATGATGGTGGCCGACTACTACCACGTGGAAAATTGGGTTTCCCTTACGGTGGTGGGTGCGCTGCTTTTGGGAGCCACCGTGCTGTCCCTGGAGGCCAACCGACGGGAGCGGCGGCGCCCACGCCCAAAAGCTACCAGCTAGGGAGCATGGCTGCGCCGCGGCAAAGCGGAGGCAAGGTTAGAATAGGGCCGGGGATGCGCCCATGGGGACGTTTACCGTAACCTGCCCACACTGCAAGAGCCTTCTGGAACTTGATGGGGAGGCCAAGGTGGTGGTCGCCAGCCGCCCACCTGAGGAAAAAAAGGCGGCCACCTCGTTGGAGGAGCGGCTCAAACAGCTGGAGGAGGAAAAGAAACGCGCAGCCGACAAGCTTGCTGAAGCGATGCGAGCTGAGCAAGCCGGCGCGCGGGTGCGGGAAGAGAAGTTCCGTAAGTTGCTGGAGGGGGTCAACCCAGAGGAAACCCCTGAGCGGCTCATAAAAGACGTGGACTTGGATTAGCGCGGTGGTGTGCCCTCTTCACGTTCGGGTATCAGCTCCACCACCGTGGCGCCCCAACCACCTCCCTGGGGAGGAGCCTCGTAGGCGCGGAGCACGTAGGGGAGTCTGGCTAGCAGGGCAGCAACTCGAGCACGAGCGACCCCTTTCCCCTTGCCGTGGATCAAGCGAACCTGGCGAAAACCCCGCTCCCGGGCCGCCTCAAGGTAGGCTTCCACGGCCGCTTCTAGGTCTTTGGGGTGAAAGGCGTGGAGGTCGAAGCTGTCCTCAATGGGAACGGCGTGGGGTCGCGGCTCATCAACCATAGGGACAGGTTAGCAGGAGGCAGCATGAAGCTGTCGGTGGTGGTTCCGGTGTACAACGAGCAGCAGACGGTGGCAGAAATCCTCACTCGCGTTGTCAAGGCGCCTTTGCCCGAGGAAATTACCAGCCTGGAACTGGTGGTGGTGGACGATGCTTCCACCGACGGTACCCCGGAGGTGTTGCGGGGCTACCAGCTCCCGCCTGAGGTGAGCCGCCCAACCACCATGACCATACGCCGGCAGGAAAAGAATTTGGGGAAAGCCGCCGCCTTGGCCACCGGTTTTGCCCTTGCCAGCGGTGATATCATCCTCGTGCAGGATGCCGACCTGGAGTACGACCCCCAGGACTACCCGGTGCTCTTGGCGCCCATCCTGGCGGGCAAGGCGGACGTGGTTTACGGTTCCCGCTTCCTTTCTGGACCCCACCGGGTGTTGTTTTTCTGGCACTACGTGGGGAACAGAATCTTGACCACCCTTTCCAACATGTTTACCGACCTCAACCTCTCCGATATGGAAACCTGCTACAAGGTGTTCACGCGCCAGGTGAAGGAACGCCTGCGGATCACCTCCCAGCGCTTCGGTTTTGAACCGGAATTTACGGCGCGGGTGGCGCGCATGGGGGTGCGCATCTACGAGGTTCCCATTGCCTACCATGGGCGCACCTACGCTGAGGGGAAAAAGATCGGTTGGAAGGACGGCTTAGAAGCCATCTGGTGCATCCTGAAATACAACCTGTGGGCGCGAGACTAAGGGGTACTGGGTGTGGGATCCGGCGGGAAATGCCGCTCCCAAGTCGCCAACAGTGCTGCCGCTTCCCGTTGCCCTTCTTCCGGTGCCCACGGGGCAAAGTCCTTGTCCGTCAACGCGCCATAGGGGCCTGGTTTGACCTCAAAGAGGACGGTGTGCGGCGCCAGGGCCACCACCGTGTGCATGAGACCTCCGGGGATTTCCACGGCGGCCAGGGCGCCCTCACCGAGGAGGTGAGTCTCCACCACCTCCCCTTGAGGGCCGAAGGTCAGCACTCCCGCCCGCCCCGCCAGCAGCACGAAGAGCTCAAACCGTCCTTCTTCATGGCGGTGCGGGCGCACGTAGGTGCCCGGTTGGAGGACGTTGAAAAAACGCTGGATAGGGTCGGAAAGCCTGGGGTGGAGGGTGTGGTGCCCTCGCCGGCGGGGCGAGCCCTGTGCTTCCAGCGCGAGAAGGCGCAGCTGGGCGAAGCTGACGGAGCGGCACGAGCTCATTGCGGGTAGGAACCGGTGATGTAAGCCTCCAACATGCGGATCTGAAACTCCTGGTCGCGGGAAATCCACCGCACCAAATCGCCAATGGAAACCAACCCCACCACCCGCCCCTGCTCCACCACGGGCAGGTGACGGCAGCGGCGCTCGGTCATGATAGCCATGGCTTCTTTGACCCGTGTGTCTGGCTCCACCACCGTGACTTCTCGCGACATCACCTCCCCAACCTTGACCTTGGCTGGGTTCTTGCCCAAGACCACCACCCGCCGCATGAGGTCACGCTCGGAAAAAATGCCTACCGGTTGCCCGTTTTTCACCACCAGGAGGGACCCCACGTTGTGTTCGTCCATGGCCCGAGCTGCCTCCAGGACCGTGGCCTCCGGGGAAATGCTGTAGACGTGCTGACCTTTTTCCCGCAACACCGCCGCGATGGTATCCATACCCCCCACCTCCGCTGCAAGCTCTACCTAGGGTAGCACGGGGCAGCTGAACCGGAAAAACCGGCGCCTCGTCACCCCAGGCTTTTCGGCTCCAGACCCTTGCCCGACAACAGCCTAAGAAGGTTCTTTTTGCGCAAAAAAACGGCGGATGGCCGTGGGGAGGTCCTGGCGGCGCAGGGACACTGGTTCCCCTCCGGTCCATTCCTGTGGCAGCAAATACACGTAGGGCCTTTGCAGGAAGCGGCGACACACCAGCACAATAACCCCCCTATCCTGGGGGGAGCGGATGAGCCGACCGGCGGCCTGGATGACCCGCGTCATGCCGGGGATGAGATAGGCGTAGGCAAAACCCTGGCCCAGGCGTTGGTCAAAGTAGGCCTGGAGCAACTGGCGCTCTGGGGTCACTTGGGGAAGGCCGGGGGAGACCACAATCACCTGGGACAACATCTCCCCTGGGTAGTCCACTCCCTCGGCGAAAGCCCCACCCAAGACCCCCATGAGCACCACTGCCTGTTGGTTGTCCTTAAGCTGGCGGAGCATGTCCTCGCGCAGTTGGTCGGAGTCGCCGCTTTGCTGGATGACCACCAGGTGGCTGTCCATCACCAAGCGGGAGGCCACCTCCCGCAAGAACTGGTAGGAGGGGAACAGGACCAAGGCGTTTTTACCCGGGGCTACCAGCTGGGGGATCAGCTCGGCGATGGGGGCAAAGGCGTGTTCCCGGCGGCGGTAGGAGGTGTCCACAGTGTCCACCACGGCCACTAGTCTGTGCTCTGCTGGGAAAGGAGAGGGGAGGGCCAGGGTATCAGTGCGGCTGGGATCAAAACCCAAAAGTTCCAGGTAAAAGTCAAAGGGCTGCAGGGTGGCGGACATGGCCACGCAAGCGTGGCAGGAGTCGAGCAGGGGCCGCAGGAAGGGAGCGGGGTCAAGGCAAAACAGGCGAAGGTTTTCCTCAACACAGCTCACCTCCCCTCGTTCGGGTACGATCCGTTCCGCCAGGCTCACCAGCTCCGGCTGGCCGGTATCCGCAAATTCCACAAAGCGGGCAAGGGTGAGCAACAACTCCACCACCGGATCTGCGGCCAACCACAGCTCCTGTTGCCTTTTGAACGCGAAATAGGGAGCCATCAATGCATCCAAAGACCGGCGAAGCTCCCGCAATGGCGTAAGAGGTGGGTCGGCGATGACCGTGCCGGCTTCCTCTGCCAACGCCCCTTCTACCGCGGATTTCACGACTTCGTCCAGCTGCTGGAGGGTTTGGGTCAGCTCCTGACACACCTTGGCGCCGAACTGGCCCGTTATTTCCACGGCTTTCGCCACCAGCCGCCGAGAGAGGCGAGGGGAGTAGTAGTCGCGCGCCCGATCCACCAGGTTGTGGGCCTCGTCCACCACCAGGATAGTGTCGTTGAGGCTACCCGATTCCCCGCGACCGAAGAGGGCAATTCCTGGGTCAAAAACGTAGTTGTAGTCGCACACCACCGCTAGCGCGTGGGCAAGGGTAGCCAACTGGGCCACAAACGGGCAAACCAACTGGGCTTGGGCAGCGCTGTACACGGTGTTGGGATCCACGTGGGCGGTGGCGAGGAGCGTGGGGAGGAGGGGGGAGTTGGCAAGCTTGGTCGGCAAATCCCAGAGGAACTCGCAAAACTCCTCGTGGCAAACCATTTCTTGGTTGGCGCACATCTTCGCCTTGGCACGGATTTGCAGGCTGCGCCAACTGCCGTCGTTCATCGCCACCAGCGTTTCCACCGCCAACTTCTGTTGCAGCGTTTTCGCGGTGCAAAAGACCAACCTCTTGCCTTGTCGCAGGGCCTGGCGAAGGGCGGGAAAAAGGGCGGCGACGGTCTTGCCCACTCCAGTGGGGGCGGAGAGCAGCAAGTGGCGGCCTGACTCTACGGCCTGCTCCACCGCTTCCATGGCTTCCCGCTGCACCGGCCGCACGGTGGGAAAGGGAAAGGCCAGACGCTCGGCGGACCGGCGCCAGCGCTCAAGCTGTTGCCGTCGCTCCTCAGCCTGTTGCAGGAAAACCACCAGCCGACTGCGGAGGTAGGCCTCCACCTGGCTTGGCGACCAGGGCACCTCCTCCACCCGCTCCTCCTCCCCCCCCAGGTCCACCAGCCGCAGGCGGGCCACGGCGTTGCCATCGGGGTAGAGGGCGTAGGCGTAGAGACGCACTTGCCATTGGAAGCGTTGCCGCGCCTGGTCAAAATCGCGGCGAAAGAGGTCGGTACGAAAGGAAAGGGTCTTGATCTCCTCCACCACTGGCAGCTGGCCTGGGGTTAGGTAGAGCCCGTCGCACCGGCCATCGGCGTGAAGGCTCCACCCGGAGAGGTGGAACTCCAAGCTCATGGGAACTTCAGGGGCGTAATGCGGGTCTTCCTGGGTTAAGCGTCGCTGCACCACGCGGTGCAGCTCGGAACCCACGGAAAGCCGAACCACCCCTTCGCCTGGCCAGCCCCACTGGGAGGTGGCGGGCAAGAGGTCCTGGATGGAAGCCCAGATTTTCTTTTGCTCCAGATCAACCCGCACTGCCACGAAGGCATTGTACGGCTACGCTACTGGTGCATGGCCATCAGTTGCCACGCCAGGAGGCGGTCGTTCATGGCGCGAAGACGGCGGCAGAGGATCTGGCACATGAGCCCGAGGAACTGGCACGCCGCATCCGGGTCCAAGTCCAGCACCTCCTCAAGTCGCGAGCGGTCCACCACGAACAGCGTGCACCCCTGGAGGTGGGCGCGGGCGTCGGCACTGCGCGGTTCCTCGTCAATGAGGGCCATCTCACCGAAGATCTCGCCCCGTCCCAGGATCGCCAGGGCCTCCTCCCCCAGCCCTGGGAGGTGGCGGGAAATGCGGACCTGGCCATCCACCACGATGAACAGCTCATCCCCCCTTTGCCCCTCGGCAAAAATGAGTGCCTCAGGGGGGAAGCGAACCTCGCGGGAGTACGTGGCCAGGAGGCGCAGCTCGCTGGCGGACAGGCCCTGTTCCCGCAGGAGGGCAACTTTGTCGGCGGGATCCAAGCGGATGGGCTCACCGGTCTGGGCGGTTACCTGCCGCACTTGCACGCGCCCCGGGGCAATGATGCGGTTCATGGCCGCATTGGCCAGGCGCACCTTGCCCGCAAGGGCGTGCCAAAAGGACCACAGGAGGGCAGCGTGGAGTTCCCGGTTGGTTTGGACCAAACGCGAGAGCTCACCCGCCTCCCAGCGCAACACCGTGGCCTGCTCGGTGACCAACAGGGAAGACGACCGTGGACGTCGGTCCAGAAATGCCACCTCTCCCACCAAATCCCCTGCGGTGAGGGTGGCTTGTACCTGGGTCCCCACCGGGGTTCGCCGAACCACCTGCACTGTTCCGGAGAGGATCAGGAAGACGTCGTAATCTTCTTGCCCCTCGTTGGCCAGCATCTGCGCCAGGCGGTACTGCTCTCTTCGCGCCACCTGAACGAGCTGTAGCAGTTGGGCATCGGTGAAGTGACGAAAGACCTTGAACCGCCTTACGTCCAGGGCGAGCCGCAACAGGTCTTCCTGCGGCACCGGTGGGCGTGAGGGTTTGCGGCCCAGACCCACGAGGGGGTAAGCAGAAAAGAGGCGGGCACGGGTCAAAGCCACGTGATCACAGGCTCGTTGCAGGACCTGCGCCCGCTGGCGGTGGAGGTCCGCCAGCTCCTCGCGGGAAAGGCGACAGAGGCTTCCTAGGGTTTCCACCCGTCGGCGGGCAGCGGTTTCCTCGCTGTCGCCGGAGCCTTGGGTCAAAAGGAGAGCGTCCACGGCGTGGCGCAAAGCCTCGTGGTAATCCTCCAGCTCTAAGGCGATACGCGCGCACTCCACGGCTAGCTTGCGATCCAACGGGTTGAGGCGGCGGGCTTGGACAAACTCTTCCAGCGCCGCCCGCAAATCTCGCCGGCGCAGGTGCAAGTAGCCAGCACCGGCGTAGGCCAAATAGTGAAAGGGAGCGCGAAGCTTGGCCAGGTCAAACATTTCCTGTGCCCGTACCAGCTCCCCCCGCCCCTCCAAAATGCGTGCCATGCCCACTGCGTGGGAGGCTTCAAGGTTGCGCCTCTTGTACTCGCGTTCGGGATCTTCGGAGGTTTTGGCCAGCTCTTTGAGGGCGCTGATGCGCTTGCGCAGTTGTTCCGCCCGCGGCGTCACTGAGGCGGCAATTTCCAAAACTTCCGCGGCAAAGGTGTACTGACCGGCTGCTGCCAGCTTCTCCGCCAAGCTGGCTAACTCTTCGGCAAAAACCGGATGAGGTTCCACGGGGCTCTTGCTCACGAACGTTGCTTCCACTGCCAGTGTAAGCGGGGCACGGGGGTGTGTCAAATTGTTTCCCACGAGGGCCTTCGGCGGGGACAAGGTAAGATGAACTGATGGCAGGAAGGGGGGTAGAGGAGCTGCTGCAATGCCGGCGTTGCCCGCGGCTGGTGGGTTTTCGCCAGCAGTGCGCCGAGAAAGTTCCGCCCCGTTTCCGCCTGGAGGTGCAACGGCACGGGTTTTGGGCGCGACCCGTGCCTGGCTTTGGTGACCCTCAAGCCTTCTTGGCTATCGTGGGGCTGGCGCCAGCGGCCTACGGGGCCAACCGAACCGGGCGCATGTTTACCGGCGACCGCTCCGGAGACTTCCTTTACGCCGCCTTACATCGCTTCGGGCTCGCTTCCCAGGGGCACAGTCGGCACAGAGGGGATGGCCTGCAGCTGCGCGGGGTTTTTGTTACCGCCGCCCTCCGCTGTGCTCCGCCAAAAAACCGACCACTCCCGGAGGAGCTTCGCCGTTGTCTAGTTTTTCTCGCCCACGATTTGGCTTCCTTGTCCCAGCTGCGGGTCATCTTGGCCCTGGGGCGGATTGCCCACCAGGCGGTGTTGGCGGCGTGGCCCGGCCCCTGCCCCCGACCCAAACCGGTCTTCGGCCACGGACGGGAGTGGTCGCTGGACAAGGACGTGGTGCTGGTGAACTCCTACCACGTTTCCCAGCAGAACACCTTCACGGGACGGCTCACGGCGGCGGCATTTGATCGCATCTTGCACCGTTGTTTGCACTTAGCGGGGAGGAACGCTGATGGTTCAGGCTGAAGGAAGAACGTTTCCCTTTGTGGGTGAAGAGGCGATTCGGCCCGAGCTCCTGGAGACTTTTGCCTACGAGTACAAGGGGCGCGAGGCGGAAATAACCATCCAAACGGAGGAGTGGAACTGCGTGTGTCCCTTCTCCGGCCTGCCGGATTTCGGTACCCTGACCATCCGTTACGTACCAAATGAGCGCTGTCTAGAGCTGAAATCCCTCAAGTATTACCTTACCACCTATCGGCAGGTGGGTATTTACCAGGAACATGCGGCGAACCGCCTGTTGCAGGACCTGGTGGCCTGCGTCAAGCCCAAGCGCATGGAAATCACCTTGGATTACCGTCTGCGGGGGGGCATCCACACCGTGGTCACGGTTCGCTACCCGAACCCCGCTGACACGGGGTGACGCGGTGCCGGTGGACGAGGATCCACGCGCCATCTTCACGCTTTTCAAATACGTCGGTTGCGAAGCCCTCCACCTTGGTAAGCGCTTTCCCGCGTTTTTCGTGGCTTACGAAGCGGTAGGTGGCCACGGCGCTGGCGCCGTACACCCGCACCACCACATCCTGGAACACCAAGCGGGTGACGAGGGCGCCGGCCCTCTTGCGGCTGCGCAGCGGCTCAAGGAACGCCGACCGCCCGGCAACCCTCTGACATCCCTCCACCACCGTCAAGGAGTAGGCCACCAGGGGCTCCAGATGGCCTGCGTCCAAAAGCATTTCTCCTTTGCGCAGCTCCTCTAGGGCCTGCGCCACCAACACTTCCGGGGCCTCTCCGGGGGGACTAGCCGGCGGTTGCAGGGTGGATAGCCACAGCAGGAGCAACGTGACCACGGGGGGATTGTACCTGGGCGGCGGAGGCTTTAGCCTTAGGTGGTGCTGCACCTCACGCGAGCCCAGCTAGCGTGGTGCTTGTACGACTGGGCCAACTCCGCCTTCGTGTTGGTCTGCATGACCGCCCTCTTGCCGCCATTGCTCGTGGCGGCGGCCAACGGGGAGCTGGGTAGCCCTGCCGGCACGGTGGCCTGGGGATGGTTTTCCACCGCGGGATTGGCCGCGAGCGTGGCGGTTAGCCCCCTCTTGGGAGCCTGGGCTGACACCCGTGCCGCCCGTCTGCCGGCCCTGGCGGCCCTGGTGCTGGTCGGCGCGGGCTGTTGCCTCGTCTTGGGCTTGTGCCTTGAGGAGAGCTGGCTTCTGGCGGGCCTGGTGTACGTCTTGGCGGCCACCGCCTTTTCCCTGGCCAACGTGGTCTACGACGCCTTGCTGCCCGGGGTTGCCGCCCCCCATGAGCTGCACCGCGTTTCCTCCTGGGCTTACAGTTTGGGCTATTTGGGTGGTGGCATTGCCTTGGTTCTGGCGCTGCTCTTGTACCGTTTGGGTTGGGTTTGGGGCAGCTTTGCCCTGGTGGGGGCCTGGTGGGCGTGCTTTTCTTGGCCAGTGCTGCGCGGGGTGTCGGAACCGCCCCCCAACCCGCGGGGCGCCGTGTGGCGAACCCTGGCCGAGAGTTGGAAGGCGATAAGGCTTCACCCGCAGGCCTTTCGTTTCCTGGTGGCCTACTGGTTGTACAACGATGGAATTGGCACGGTCATCAAGATGGCCGGGGCCTACGCCGGCGATCTAGGCATCCCCTTGGTGCACGTGGTCGGGGCTTTGCTCCTGGCCCAGTGGGTGGGGGTGCCCGCCACCTTGGCCTTCGCGGGAGCGGCCCGCCGGTGGGGGGCGAAGCCACTCATCCTCTTCGCCTTAGGGGTGTACTTGGGTGTGGGCTTTTGGGGGTTGCGCCTTTCCCAGCCGTGGGAGTTCTGGGCCTTGGCGGGAATCGTAGGGTTGGTTCAAGGGGGGGCCCAAGCTCTTTCCCGTTCCTTTTTTGCCCGCTTCGTCCCCTTGGGAAGCGAGGCCACCTTCTTTGCCTTTTTTGACGTCTCGGCGCGCTTGGCTGGGGTATTGGGGCCGGCTTTTTTCGCCCTGGCCACCCAGGCTTATGCCACGTCCAGGGCGGGCGTTGCGGTTACCGCCGTGTTCTTTTTGGCAGGGGGGGTGCTCCTTGCGACGGTGAAGGAGCCTCGGTTTGCGGTGGATCCTTCAGAAAGCACACCGTGAACGCCCAACGACACCGGTTGTCAAGCTTTGGCTGGCAACGTTGCAGGTATAATCCCAGGGAATTTTTCGCGCCGCAGCCTGAGGGCTCGGTGGGTGGGGAGGAACGCGATGGCCGCGAGTTTCCTTTTGGTTTCGCTGGTGATTGGTTTTTCCTTGTTCGGGTTGGCGGTGGCGTATTTTCTCGTGCGCTGGGTACTGGCTAAGGACAGTGGTTCGGAGGCCATGCAGAGGATTTCCAACGCCATTAAGGAGGGAGCGGAGGCCTTCCTGCGCCGACAAAACCGTACCATTCTCCTGTTGGCGGCGGTGTTTGCCGCGGTGCTGTTCATTGGCTACGGTTTTGTCCGCCAGTCGCGGGAGTTTGACCCGGTGGGCAGTTCGGTACAGCTGGCCACGTGGATTGCCCTCTCCTTTGTTTTTGGCGCCCTCTGTTCGGTCTTTGCCGGTTACGTGGGGATGTGGGTATCCATCCGCGCCAACATCCGCACCGCCGCGGCTGCCCTGTCAAGTTTGAACGATGCCTTGCGCATCGCCCTGCGGGGGGGCGCCGTGTCGGGGCTGTTGGTGGTAGCCATGTCCCTTCTGGGTGTGGCCGGTCTTTACGCCTTGGTGTCCAGCGTAGGGGGGGTGGAACCCACCAAGGTTCCGCTGCTCATCGTGGGGTACGGCTTCGGCGCTTCCTTTGTGGCGCTGTTTGCCCAGCTGGGTGGTGGGATCTACACCAAGGCAGCGGATGTGGGGGCGGATTTGGTGGGGAAGGTGGAGGCGGGAATTCCCGAGGACGACCCCCGCAACCCCGCCGTCATTGCGGATCTGGTAGGCGATAACGTGGGGGATTGTGCGGGCCGTGGTGCCGACCTTTTTGAATCCACGGCGGCGGAGAACATTGGCGCCATGATCCTGGGTGCCTCCCTGGCAGCCGCGGCGCAAAAGCAAGGGGTTGAGTTTTCCATGGGGGTGGTGGGCGTGATGATGTTTCCCCTGGTGGCCCGCGCCTTCGGCATCCTCGCCTCGGTGATTGGCATCCTGGCGGTAAAGATGGACAAAGAAGAGCGCATGGACCCCATGGAGGCCCTCAACCGCGGCTACTACCTGGCAGTGGCCCTGGCCATGGCCGGTTTTGCCGCAGCGACCTATTGGTTGCTTTCCAGCCCGCAGGCCCCCAACGCCTGGTGGCACTTTTTCCTTTGCGGCATTATCGGCGTTTTGACCTCGGTGGCTTTCGTGTACATCACCCAGTACTACACCGAGTACCGCTACCGCCCAGTGCAGTCCATCGCCGAGGCCTCCACCACCGGTCCGGCCACCAACATCATCGCCGGCATCGGCGTGGGGTTTGAATGCACCTGGATGCCAGCGGTGGTGATGGGTGGGGCCCTGTTGGCCGCCTATTGGTTGGGGGAGACCTCAGGCTTGCCCCACGCTGGCCTTTTCGGCACCGCGGTGGCCACCATGGGGATGTTGGCCACGGCCGCGTACATCCTGGCCATGGACACCTTTGGGCCCATTACCGACAACGCCGGCGGCATCGTGGAGATGTCGCAGCAACCGGAGGAAGTGCGGCGCAAGACCGACCGCCTGGATGCGGTGGGCAACACCACCAAGGCGCTCACCAAGGGGTACGCCATTGGCTCCGCAGGCTTGGCCGCGTTCCTGCTGTTCCAAGCGTACATGGACGAGGTGAAGAACTACGCTGGCTTGGGCGAGAGTGCGCCTTTTGTGGTGAACTTGGCCAAACCGGTGGTGTTCGTGGGGGCGTTGTTGGGCGCCATGTTGGTGTTCCTGTTTTCGGCTTTGGCCATTCGCGCCGTGGGGAAAGCAGCCCAGTCCATCATTGAGGAGGTTCGGCGGCAATACGCCAACTTGCCGCGGGAGCACGACATGATCGTCTTTCCCGCCACTTTTCGCCCCGATTACGGCTCCTGCGTGGACATCGTAACCAAGGCAGCGCTGCAGCGAATGGTGGCGCCGGGTCTCTTGGCGGTGCTCATGCCGGTGGCGGTGGGGGTCGTCTTCCGCATTTTCATCCGGCCCGAAGACCCCCTCATTTCTGCTGAGGCGGTGGCGGGGCTGCTCATGGTGGGCACCATCGGGGGCATCCTGGTGGCACTGTTCCTAAACAACGCCGGTGGGGCCTGGGACAACGCGAAGAAGTTCATTGAAACCGGAGCCCACGGGGGTAAATACCTCATAACCCCTGACGGGAAGCGGATGAAAAACCCCACTCACGGCGCCGCGGTGGTGGGGGACACCGTCGGCGATCCCTTCAAAGACACCGCCGGTCCCTCCTTGCACGTGCTGGTGAAGCTGCTGTCCACCATCACCCTGGTCCTGGCCCCCCTGTTCATTTAGGAACCGAGGAGGGCGCGGGCCGCCGGCGCGGGAGAGGCCCGTCCAGCATGGGGCGGCTCGGCGAGCCGCCCTTGTTGTTGAACTGCCTCCCGGGGGATCACCCTTGGGATTGTTGGTCCTCCCTGGAGAGCAAACGCTCCAGTTGCTGGCGGAGCGTCATCCCGAGGGGCTTGGATTGACGCTGGGTGTAGTCGTAGTGCACCTGGACCGTTTCCGCTTCTGCAGCCACAGCCCCCCCTGCCCAGACGCGGTAGGCCAAGGTGAAGGAGGAACGGCCCACGTGGCTCACACGGACCTCCACTTCCACCGGGTCCTGGAGGTGAATGGGCTGGCGGTAATCCACCACCACCCGTGCCACGACGAAGGGAAAGTCCACCGCCGACGCGGCGGGGTTGAAATGGGCTAGCCAGAAGCGGGTCCGGGCCACCTCCAGATACGTCACCACCACGGCGTTGTTCACATGCCCCATTGCATCCAGGTCGCGAAAGCGGACCTCCACCGGAACGCGGCAGACAGGTTCCACAGCCACCTCCTTGCTCTTTATCCCTGGCGCATCGCCAGCGCCCGCAGGCGATTCAAGCACGCGGCAGCGGCGCTTTTCCCCGCCGCCACTGCCTCCTCCCACCGGTGGAACTCGGACCAATGGAGCCCTGCCACCGCCGGGCGAATGACCAGGTCTGCCTCTGCCACCAATGCCGCCCGCAGGCGCGCGTGGGTCATGACGGCAGCGCGCAGGAGAACCCTGGGCAGGGTGATGCGGGTTGGGTCCTCCCCGGGGCGGGGGAGATCACCCACGTCCACCGCCACCACCGGCCGCGGCGACAGGGCTTTTGCCTCGGCCACGGGCACTTCCGCCACCACACCTCCGTCGAGCACGTACCGTCCCGCCAAAGGGTAAGGTGGGACCACGCCGGGCACGGCGGAGGAAGCCGCCACCGCCTGACGCAGGTTACCCCGACGCAGGGCGATGGCTTGGCCGGTGGCAAAGTCCGTGACCACGGCGGCAAAAGGTCGTGGCAGCGCTTCCACCGCCAGCTCTGGAATGAGGAAGGCCACCGCCCGGTCTAGATCGGTCAGCTCCACCAAGCTGCGTCGGTGCAGGGCCAGGACCACTTGCGCCCCCTGCTGGAGGCGTTGGGCGAAGGAGAGCAACAGGTTGTCACGGCTGGACACCTCATCGGTGAGGCGCACCTCGGGTAGCTGCGATGGAAAATCCGCCGCCAAGAACGCCTCCCATCGGCGCCTCACTTCAACCGTGCTCCCCAGGGCCAGCCACATCGCCCCCACCACGGCACCCGCCGACGTCCCGGCCACCGCCACCACTGGAATTTCCTCTTCCTCCAGCACCTGCAAAACCCCTAAATGGGCCAAACCACGCGCGCCGCCTCCTCCCAGGGCTAACACCACCCCTTCTTTAGGACCGCGACGAAAAAGGGCTCGGAGCAATCCCACGAACTCTGATGGTAGCGCAGTCCAAAAGGGCGAAGCGTTCACCATCGCTTTGGGGATAAGGGCGCAAATGCAACTTCCTCAGGCCTTGTACCAAAGGAGAACTTGTCGTATTGTGAGAAGGTCCCAGCGAATTGCTGGGCGCGGAGGCTTGCATGGCGTTCCTCCCCTGGGTTTTGGGCATTCTCCTGGTGGCGCTGGTGTTTGTTCTGTGGGCGGTAAACTACCGCAAGGTGGGTCCAAACCAAGTTCTGGTGATCTCCGGTCGCACATCCACCGTGACCGAGCCTGACGGGCGAAAACGGCGCGTGGGGTACCGCCTGCAGGTGGGGGGTGGGACCTTTGTCATGCCCCTTTTGGAGTCCGTGCAGGTGCTGCCGTTGGATGTGATTTCCGTGTCCATCCGTTGCCCTGAGGTACTGACCGCCCACGGTGTGATGATTGGGGCCGAGGCGTTCGGTCAGGTGAAGGTTTCCTCCGACGAGCGGCTGCTGCACCGCGCGGTGGAGAACTTTCTTTCCCGGGGCACAGCCGGCATTGCGGCAGTGGCCCAGGAGGTCTTGGAGGGGCACATGCGGGCCGCTTTGGGCACCATGGCAGTGGAGGAGATCTACTCCCAGCGGGACCGCTTTGCCGAGCGGGTTCGTGGCGCGGCGCAGGCCGATTTTCAGCGCCTGGGCCTGGAGCTGTTGGCCTTTTCCTTGAAGGACATCACCGACAGCCAGGGGTACCTGGAGGCTTTGGGCGCCCGGCGCATTGCCGAGGTCAAGCGCGATGCTGCCATAGCCCAAGCGGAAACGGAGCGGGATGCCGCCATCAGGGCCGCCCAGTACCGCAAAGAAGGGGACGTGGCCCGATTGGCGGCCGAAGCAGAGTTGGCGGCTGCCAACCGCGACTTTGAAATTCAACGGGCGGAGTTTCAGGCGGCGGTGAACGCCAAGCGGGCCCAGGCGGAGATGGCTTACGAGCTGGAACGGGTGCGCTTGGCGGAGCAACTCAAGCGGCAGGAGTACCAGGTGCGACTGGTGGAAAAGGAGCTGGCCGCGCGCGTGGAGGAGCAGGAGATTGCCCTGCGAGAAAAGCATCTGGAGGCCACGGTGAAACGACCGGCGGAGGCAGAGGCCTACCGCGCCAGGCTGGAGGCGGAGGCGGAGGCCTACCGCAAAGAGCTAGAGGCGAAAGGACGAGCAGCGGGGATGCGCCTGGAAGGGCAGGTGCGAGCTGAGGCGATGCGCGAGGTGGGCAAGGCGGAAGCCGAGGCCATGCGGGAGAAGGCGGCGGCCTGGCGGGATTACACCCAGGCCGCCCTGGCGGAAATGGTCATTCAAAAGCTTCCCGAGCTGGCACGCGCCGTAGCTGAGCCCCTGGGGAAAGTGGAACGCATCGTCATGGTGGGGGACGCCGCCGGGGCCAGCAAGCTCACCGGTCAGGTGGGAGCGATCTTAGCCCAGCTCCCGGCTGTGGTGGAATCTCTCACCGGCGTGAAGCTGGAGGAGCTTTTGGCCCAGAAGCTGGGAGCCAAAGAGGAAAAGGAATCCTAAGGGGACCTCGCCGCCATGCCCTCGCAGCGTGCCAACCAGATCCAGCTCTCCCCCACCATGCGGATTGCCGCCCGCGCCCTGGCCATGAAGGCCCAGGGGGTGGACGTGGTGGACTTTTCCGTGGGGGAACCCGACTTCCCCACACCAGAAAAGGTGAAGAAAGCCGCCAAGGCGGCGTTGGATGCCAACTTCACCAAGTACACGGCCAACGACGGCATCCCGGAGCTACGCCAAGCCATCTGCCGCAAACTGGAGCGGGAAAACGGCTTACGCTTTACCCCTGACGAGGTCTTGGTCTCGCCGGGGGCGAAGGCAGCCCTGTTTTGCGTGGTCTTGGCGCTGGTGGAGGAAGGTGACGACGTGATCATCCCCACCCCCTGCTGGGTTTCCTACCCTGACCAGGTGCGGTTGGCCAAGGCTAACCCGGTGTTCGTGCGCACCCGCGAGGAGGACGGCTTCCACCTGCGCCCACGGGATTTGGCGGACGCCATCACCCCAAATACCCGTGTCTTGATCCTTAACTACCCCTGTAATCCCACGGGGGCGGTGTACAGCCGGGAAGAGCTGGAAGAGCTGGGGGAGATTTGCCAGCGTGAGGGCATTTGGGTCATCGCCGACGAGATCTACGAGAAGCTGGTCTACGATGGACGGCGGTTCGTCTCCATTGCCGCGGCACTCCCCTCTCTGGCCAAGCAGACCGTGGTCATCAACGGCTTTTCCAAGGCCTTCTCCATGACTGGGTGGCGCCTGGGTTACGCCGCCGGTCCGCGGGAGCTCATTGCCGCCGCGTCCAAGATCCAATCCCACAACACCTCCAACGCCACCTCTTTTGTGCAAAAGGCAGCGTTGGTGGCGCTGGAGGAGTGCGACCTGGAGGTGGAGCGGATGCGGGCTGAGTTTGAGCGGCGGCGGAACCTGGTGGTGGCCGGGCTTTCCCGCATCCCCGGCCTCTCCTGTCCGGTGCCGGAGGGAGCCTTTTACGCCATGCCCAACGTGAGCCGGTACCTGGACAAGGAGTTCTCTGGCTCACCAGTGCGCAACAGCTATGGCCTGGCCTATTACCTCCTCAAGGAGGCTCAGCTGGCGGTGGTACCCGGGGATGCCTTCATGGCCCCCGAGCACATTCGCCTTTCTTTCGCAACCTCCGAAGAGCGCATTCGCGAGGGGCTCAGGCGGCTGGCGGAGGCCCTGGCCAAGCTGGAAGAACCCAAGCGCCTTCGTCCTAGGGTGTTGAACAACGTTCTGACCAAAGTGAACAACTATGTGGCGGTGAGGCCCATCCGCGAGGTCAACGAGCGCAATCAACTCCTGCAAGAGGCGGAGCGCGCCCTGCCAGCCGACGCGCTGTTCCTTTGGAACGGCCTGGTGGGCGGGGTCGTGGTCCAAGTGCGCACCAACTCGCCCCACGTGGCGGATTTCTTCCAGGAAAACTTTTGGCCTTCGCCGTTGGAAGGGGGGCCCGAGCCCCACGCGGTGGTGTTTGTAGTCAAGGACCTCCCGGGTCGTGAGCCTGCAGCGGCGGTGAGCCTGCCCACGGATACCGCCTTTGTATGGAATACGGCCTTTTACGGCCAAACCCGAGAAGCGGCGTTGCTGCTGGCCGCCGAGGCAGCCGCCCGTACCCAGGGGACGCTATGGGTCCACGCGGCGGCCATTTCCCTCCAGGGGCGAGGGGTTTTGGTGTGGGGCGCACCGGGCAGTGGACGTACGGCCTTCCTCGCCCACTTGCTGCGCCAGGAGGGGGCGCGCTTGGTGGCCACCGATGGGGCCTTTGTGCGGTTCACACCGCGCGCCACCCTGGTGGAGGCCTGCGAGCGGAAGTTTTACCTCAAGGCGAAGTGGCTCAAGCACTTGCCCGATTTGAGTCGGTTTTTAGACCGGGCCAAACTGGAGAACATGGTCACGGACCGGGCACTGTGCACCTTAGACCACGGGGACGCGGACTGTCCCTTGGACTCGGGCGCACCGGTATGCTTGGCCGCCTCAAGTGCCGGACGTATCCTCTTGGATCCGGTGTGGCTCGGGGGCGCACGGCAGGTGGAGGCGAGCTTGGCGGTGTTCCTGGCGCGCGACCCGCTCCTTTCTGCCCCGCGGGTGCTCTCCCGGGAGGAAGCGTTGCGCCTCATCACCAGCGGGCATTTACCGGGCCAGGAAGGGGGTTCTAGGCCGTTCCTCAACCCCCACTTGCCGCCGCTGTCCATGGAGCAGGAGGAGCGGTTGCGAGGGCAGTACGCACGATTCCTCTCCCAGCTCCCGTGCCTGCTGTTGCCAGCGGGAACCAGCCCTTCTGCCCTGGCGCAACAGTTGGCACGCTACCTTTAGCGTGGGCCAGGGGACCGGCAGGGGTAAACCTGCCCCGAAGGGGACGTGACCTGGACGGCTCCATTTTCTCGGACCAACATGTAGCCCGCGAGGGCGGGACCCACTTCCTGGAGCAGGCGGCGTGCCTTCCAACTGGAGGCGTGCAGCTCCTGCCAAGGCTTTCCATCCAAGACGCTCTCATGTCGCCACTGCCAACACACCAGGACAGCTCCCACTGCCTCCCGGGTGGCGGCGTCTAGGCCGTGGGCTTGCCAGCCCTTCACCAGCGTTGGCACCGCGTCCGCCGAGAGCGAGGCGAGGTACACCACGTCCAAAGGCGCGCCGCGGGTGGCGCGCTGGAGGTTTTTCCGTGCGATCATCCCGTCCACGTTCACCACAACCATCCCGGCTGTGATCAGCGCCGCCGTTCCCAGGAGGGCATGGGGTAGCCACAGGGAGCGACGGCCCAGGTGTAGTGCCCAGGTGAGGGCCATGGCCAGGGCAAGCCAAACCGCAACACCATGGGCGTAGACCCGTGCCCGAGTGAAGCCAAAGGCCTCTTCGTACAGCAACAGACGCTGAAAGGCCGAGGCCAAGATGACCCCGACGAGGAGGACCAGTACCGTCGCCAGCCCTTGGAAGCTTGTCCGGAAGCTGGGATGTTCAAGGCGGGAAAAGGTTTGGAGCCCAGCCAGCAGCAGCACGGTGCACGCACCGAGGACCAGCAGTTCGGCAAAGCCTCGGCGAGCATACTCGGCATAGGACATGCCGGTGGTTTCAATCACACTATGGCCGCCAAAAAAATAACGCAGCTGCACTGCCACAAAGAGGGCGAAAAGCAGGTTGACCGCCGCCACGAGGATGTTGGCCTCCAGGCCCCCCAGTAACTTCGGCAGAGAAAACCCGCTGGGCGAGAGGGGCGCTCTTGGGGTGACGGCAAAGGTGAGGACGCCAACCAGGAGGTACGACCCCAGGAGGACATAGGTGAGACGGAACAACGCCTCGGCCAGGCTGGCAGGGGCAAGCCAACGGCCGAGCATGTGCCCAAACACCGTATCCGCCTTCGCCAGCAGCAGGGCGAAAAAGCCTACCACCGGAAGGGCCAACAGCACCCCGCGCAGCAGGCCGGGCACCCAGGCGCGCAGGCGCAAAACCCCATGGGCCGGCGCTTTTTTATGCCGGGAGGGTTGATCTGGCAGGGGGTGGTGGAAGAGTAGTCCGAGCGCCAAACGAAGCGCCTCAAGCCCCAGCTCTGGCGCCGTCATGCGCCACCAATGGGGCCTGCTGTAGGCGATGGCCAGCAACGCCATGAACCCGAGGGTCCAGGCGACGCTCATGGCATGGGACAAAGGCTCCATCCGCAGCGCGCTGGCGACCGAAAAAAAACTCACCGGGGCAAGCAACCAAAGGGTTTGACCGGCCGGGCGGTGGCCGGTGGCGCGCAAGGCCCCAAGGCCGCTGGCAACGCACAGCAAAGCAAAAAGGGGTACGTTGACCCCGTGGTTCACCTGCCAAAAGAGCAGGTCAAAGGCAACGGCAAGGATTAGCGCCACCAGCCACAACACGGTACGGACGTTCATGGGTCCTCCCTCCACGTGGAAGACCACACTGCTCGCCGGGCGGGGCCATTGCCAGCCTGTAGGAGGCTGTCATTGGCGCCCCAAGAGAGCTGCCACCAAAAAGCAAAGAGATCCTCACCAAAAGTCGTACGTTGGACAGGGCAATCCTGTCGGGCTACCTGGGGGTTTGGGGACGCTCGGGCTATGTGGCCCCCACCCTGCGTGCCACCTCCGCAACCAGGTGCTCTCGGATCGCATCACGCACCGAGCGGTACACTTCCAGGCGTTCTTCCAGAGTTCCCTGGGCAAGGACCGGGTCGGGAAACGGTACGTGCACCTGTTCCTTGGCTCCCGGGAGGTAGGGGCACTCTTCTTTGGCGCCGTCGCAGACGGTGATGACCAAATCCCAGGGTTTTCCAGCGACCTCATTCAGGCCTTTGGAGGTGTGGTGGGAGATATCCACTCCCGCTTCGGCCATCACCTGCACCGCCAGTGGGTGAACCCAGCCCGCTGGATGGGTGCCGGCCGAGGCCACCTCCACGGCAGGGCCCAACAGGTGGCGCACCCAGCCCTCCGCCATTTGCGATCGGCAGGAGTTGCCGGTGCACAGGATGAGCACGCGCAGCTTCACCATGGGCGAAGTCTAGCAGCTCATTCGCCAATGATCTTAATGAGCACCCGCTTGGGCCGCTGGCCATCAAACTCGCCGTAGAAGATTTGTTCCCATGGGCCAAAGTGGAGCTTGCTCTTGGTAATGGCCACTACCACTTCCCGCCCCATGAGCTGCCGTTTCGCGTGGGCGTCGCCATTATCCTCGCCGGTGCGGTTGTGTTCCCAGCGTTTGACGTCGTGGGGTGCCAGTTCTTCCAGCCAACGGGCGAAGTCGCGGTGG
>JANXCP010000022.1 GCA_025060245.1 Thermoanaerobaculum sp.
CGCCTGCTGAATCAGGGCTTCGGTGACGGGGTCCACCGAGGCGGTGGCCTCGTCCAGGATCACGAACTCGGGATCCCCCACCAGGGCCCGGGCAAAGGCCACCAGTTGGCGTTCCCCCACCGAAAGCCCGGTTCCCCGCTCCCCCAACACGGTGTCCAGGCCTTGAGGCAGCCGCTGCAGCAGCCTCGTTCCTTGCACCTGCTCCAAGGCCCAGAGGATCCGTTGGTCGCTCACCCCCGGGCGGCCCAGGGCGATGTTGTCGCGCAGGGTTCCGGCGAAGCAGTCCACGTCCTGGAGGACCACGGCAAAGCGCGAGCGCAGCTCCCGCCGGTTCCAGCGGCGCACATCTTCGCCATCCACGAGTACTTGCCCTTCTTGCGGGTCGTAGAAGCGCAGCAGCAGGTTGACCAGGGTGCTCTTGCCCGCCCCCGTATGACCCACCACCGCCACCAGCTCCCCTGCTCCAACGGTGAAGCTGACCTCCCGCAGGGCTGGAGGCTCCCCCGGAGCGTAGGCGAAGGTCACCCGTTGAAACTCCAAGGTCCCCAGAGGCGGGGGTGTGACCGGCGCAGGTGGGTCTTCCAATTCGGCCTTTACCGCCAATAGCTCCCGTAGCCGCACCGACGCAGCAAAGGAGGCCTGCAGAACATTGTAGTTTTCAGCCAAATCGCCAATGGGCCGGTAAAACCGTTGCACGTACTGGAGGAAGGCGACCAGTACGCCCAGGGAAACCACGCCCCTCTGGCTCCAGCCGGCGCCGAAGTAGATGAGGCTTGCCAAACCTAAGGCGGTCAGAAGCTCTACGGTGGGGTAAAAGACGGCGTAGTAAAAGATGCCGCGGATGTTGACGTCGCGATGCTCGGCGTCCAGCCGGCACATCCGCTCCGCCGTCCCCTCCTGGGCGCGCAGTAGCTGGACCACCGCCATGCCCGCCAGGTGTTCTTGCAGGAAGGTGTTGACAGCGGCCCAACGGTTGCGCACCTCCAGGTACACGGCGCGCGCCCGCGAGCGGAACCACAGGGCAAGGAGCACCAGGAGGGGTAGGACGGCAAAGGCCACCAAGGCCAAGCGTGGGGACAGGGAGAACAGGACCACCAAAATGCCTACCAGGAGAAGGGTGTCGGCAAGGATCTCCACCAACCCTGAGGTAAAGAGCTCGTTGACCGCGTCCACGTCCGAGGTGAGGCGAGTGATGACCCGACCAGCGGGGGTGCGGTGAAAGAAGCTGAGGTCTAAGCGTTGCAGGTGGGCGAACAAGGCGGCGCGCAGGTCTCGCATGACCATTTGGCCGGTGGTGAGCATGAGCCGGCCCTGCACCACCATGAGCACCGCGGCGGTGAGCAACGCCGCGAGGTAAAGCCCTGCCAGGACCATCAAACCCTGGGAGCCCTCCTGGGGGAGGCCGAGCCAGGAGAGCGCCTGCACCACGCGGCTGGATGTGGGCCCCGAGCCCCGCCGCAGGTAAAGGTCCACTGCCGCCGCCGTGAGTAAGGGCCCGGTCACCTGCAGCAAGGCCCCGAAGGTCACCAGCACGGTGGAGCAAACAATTCGCTGGCGGTAAGGGTAGGCCCAGCGGAGCAGCCACAGCAGAGGGGGTACCTGGGGTGCGGGGGAGGGGTGGCCGCTCATCTCACCGCCCTTGTGCCCAGGGAAGGGGTGGGACCAGGGGAACTCCCAGCGTGCGTCCGAGCCCTTGCGCCCAGGCGAGCAGCCTGAGCTTGTTCCACCGCCAAAGCTGCCACGACCACGGGTTGTCCCACCATCGCCGGGTGAAAAACTGGCTCATGGTCTCGCTGGTTCCCCAGCGCGGGGAGTTGGCCAACAGGAGGGCAAGGAAGTCTTGGTGGTACAAGGCGCGAGCCAGACCCGAAAGGGTCCGCTGGAAGTGCCTGGTGGTTGCCACGGTGGGGGCCAGATCGTGGGCTTCCACGCGTCCTCGCCGGGCTAAGGCCTCAGCCACATCCTCTGCCGCTATCGCCCCGGTCTCAAGGGCTACGGAAATACCGGCAAAGGGGAAGGGATCAAAAAAGCCAGCCGCATCCCCCACCAGGCCAAACCCTTCCCCAGCCAGTTTGGTGACGCGGTAAGAAAAGCCGCTCAGGCTCAGAAATGGAAGCAGCGGTTCGGCGTCCGCCGCAAGGCGGGAGGCCTCTGGGCATTGCTCCAGCGCCCAAAAAAACAGCGCTCCAGGCGAGCCTACCGCTGCGGCAGGTGCATCTTCTTCCACCACCACGCCGGCGGTGAAACGGTCCGGGCCTAGGGGGAGAAACCAAAACCAACCCAAACGGAAGGAAACCAGGGCGAGATGGGGTGGGGTACCCGCAGCTTGGGGCAAGGTACCGCGGAAAAGACTGGCCTCCGCCCGCTTGCGGTGCTTTGGTTAGGGAAACCGCCACCCCATGCGGGTGGCCAGGAATGCCCTTTGCCCCGAGGCGTCCAGGAAAACCCGGCAATGGTAGACCGTTTCCTCACCCATAGGGGTGCGCAGGCGCAACCCCACCAGGCGTTTGCCCTGCCAAAGGGGCGTGACGGCTTCCCAGCCCCGCAAGAGCTGCACGCCGCTCTGCTCCAGTTTTGCCAAGAGCCGCCGCCGCAAATCCTCCCGCCTGGCCAAGCGAGCAGTAGGACAACCGGAGCGGGGGTCCGCGGTGGGCCAAAAGCTCCTTGGGGTTCCCTCCGGCCCGACGAGGCTCAGGCCATCGCAGGGGTAAGACGGGCGGTCGGAGCCCTCTTCCACCCAAATGCCGAGGCTTTGCAACCAGGCCCAGGCCGGCGACGGGAGCAGCACCCCCGGCACGCCAGGTAGCTTGGGGTCCTGATCCACCACCGTCACGGAAAAGCCCTTGCGGGCCAGGATCAAAGCGGCGGCGGCTCCCGCTGGACCTGCCCCAAGGACGAGGACGTCGGTGGAAGGGGATCCCATGGAGCGGGGTTACCCCTGTCTAGCGGCGGGCGTAAGCGGGAGCGCTAACTCTGCCGTTTTGTTCACCCACAACCAGCAACTGGTGAAATGCGGTGTAGCACTTGGGGCAGACGCTGCGCCCCTCCTGCAGCGTACCGTCCATCACCTCACCTTCCACAAACGCCCCTGTGGTCTGGTTGAGGCACCAGCAACAGATGGTCTGCCGATCCTTTTCCCATCGCCAAACCGGTCCGCTCATCGCATCCTCCTACCTACCTGGACGGCGCAAGCTTAGCAGATGCGCTTTTCCTTCGGACCCGCGCCGGGTCCGGCCACAGGCCAAGCGGCCAGCACAGGGTTAGCTTGGTGGAACTGGCGGGCCGCCGGGGCTCAAGCCCAAGGTGGGACCGCCAAGAGCCGTGCCCCCGGGCTAACTCCTCAGGAGACTCTGTTGCGGCGAGAGGCCAGGGCGAAGGAAAAGTCCGAGGCCGCAGGTGCCATTGCCGCCGTCCCCAGTGGTCCGACTGGGTCCAAGGGGAAGTCAGGTCAACGTCCTTGGGGCTGGGCCGGAGCCGTCTCCACCAAAAGGGTGTTAGAGGCGTTGTGGTTCTGGCGGTTAGAAGGGGATGTCGTCTTCCCCTTCCGGCGGTGCCTCAAAGGCCTCTTCCGCACCACCCTCCACTGTCCCCTCGCGGCGACCAAGGAGCTGAATGGTTTGGGCGTGAATTTCGGTGAAGTACCGTCGGTTCCCCTTCTCGTCGTCGTAGGTGCGGGTGCGGAGGGAGCCTTCCACGTACACCTGACGGCCCTTGGACACGTACTGTTGACAAAACTCGGCCAACTTGCCCCAGGCCACCACCGTATGCCATTGGGTCCGCTCTTGCCGGTTGCCATCCTTGTCCCGCCAGCGCTCATTGGTTGCCACGGAAAAACGCGCCACCGCAAGACCTGCGGGAGTGTGCCGGAGTTCCACCTCACGCCCCACGTTGCCAACGATGATGACCTTGTTCACGCTCATGGGCTCCTCCCGGCGTGGACCGCAGCGGTACGCTAGCAAAAAGGCAGGCGGCGGTCAAAGAGGGGAGGGTGTGGGTGGGGAATCTGGCGCCCGAGGGGCAAGAGGAGGATGAGGCGTAGGAAGTTTTGCTTGCCTGCCACGGATAACGGTGAAAAGAGCTAAAAACCGGTACGGGTGATCCTGCGGCGACCCAAAAACCGGCACGTGGTCCCAGGTCCTGCGAGTGCTCTCGGGAGGGAAACCCTTGGCAGAAAAAACCTCGCGGAGCTGGCTCCATCCTCCACATCCCTCAAGCTGTTACTCCACCCATCCTGGGGAGGGGGCAAGCTCAAAGCTGGCTTACCCCCACCTTGTCCCCGCCGGGTGTTGGCGGGAGGATTCGGCTTTTAC
This sequence comes from Thermoanaerobaculum sp., assembly GCA_025060245.1. Lineage (GTDB taxonomy): Bacteria > Acidobacteriota > Thermoanaerobaculia > Thermoanaerobaculales > Thermoanaerobaculaceae > Thermoanaerobaculum. The sequence goes on from JANXCP010000022.1 coordinate 4,311, forward strand.
CGGGTCTTTTCCACCACGGTTAGTTGCGGGTGGATGGCCTTCAAAGCGGCCACCGCCTGCAGGATTGCTTGGTTTCCTCCGCGCTCCCGTGCCTCGTCCTCAAACTCAAAGGTATCCCCAGCCACCATCTTGATCTCCAACTGGTAGCAAAAGGGTGCCCCGCCGGCGTAGCGGCAGTGCAAGGTCACTTGGCGGATCCCTTTGGGGTAAATGGTGAAGCTACCCCGGGTGTCCTGCCGATCCACCCAACGGATTTCCTCGCTGGACACCACCAGCTTCCCCACGTGGTCTTTTTTCCCCAAACCCCGGTCCAGGACCAGTCCGTCCGCCTCCCGCACCGGTGGTGGGGTGGGGGTAGGGGTCGGCTCTCCAGGGGGCAGGCCCTTGCCGGTGGCCATGAGGGCCGCAATGATGGACTCGGGAACCGCGTTGTGCTTGAGGTACAACAGGTCTTGAGTGGTGAGGCGGAAACCTGGGTGCATCTTGCCCACGTGTTCGGCGATCAGGCTTTCCGAAAGCCCTGCCCGCACCAACTCCACGATTTGCACCAACCGTGGATCGCTGGGTTGGAGCGGTTGTGGGGTCGCCGTTGCCGGTGGGGCCGGTGGTGGGGCCCCTACCTCTTGCGCGGCCAAAAGCCCTCCGGTAAGGGTGATGATGCAGGTCAAAAGCGTAAATATGACGCGCCCCATGACGCCCTCCAGTTCTGTGCTTCGGTGTGCAATTGTACAGGCTATTACCCGGTTGGAGCAAGGCTTTCCCCATGGCAGGGGCGGCGTGTTACATTGCCACCGTGGTTAGCAAGCGCCGACTCTTGGCGGACACCACCGGCATGGCGTTGGTAACGGTGGTGTCGCGAGTGGCGGGTTGGTGGCGGGACAAAGTCTTAGCCTCCCACTTGGGTGCCCAAGGTATTGGCGATGCCTTTATTGCCGGTTTTCGCGCGCCCAATCTGTTTCGTCAACTCCTCGCCGAGGGGGCGCTCCACGCCACATTCATCCCCACCTTGGCGGCGGCGGAGCAACGGGGCAACGCCCAGGAGGTGCGTCGCTTTGTTGCCGCCATGACCAGCACCCTGTTGGTCATTGCCGGAGGCGTGGTGGTACTGGGAATGTGGCAGGCACCGTTTTTTGCCAACCTCTTGGCCCCGGAGTACCAGCAGATCCCAGAAAAGCACGCCCTCACCGTGTACTTTACCCGCTGGCTTTTTCCCTACCTGGGGTTCATCGCCCTGGCGGCCCTGGTGCAGGGCATCCTCAACGTAAAGGGTAAGTTCTTGCTCTCCGCCGCTACCCCGATCATGCTCAACCTGGCCATTGCCTTTTCCGTGCTGGGGGCGGCTTGGCAAGGGTGGGGGTTCCCGCCCTGGCTGGTGGTGGGGGTGTTATTGGGTGGGTTCCTGCAGTTTGCCAGCCAGTGGGTGGCGGCGGCTCGCCAAGGTTTTTGGGCGCTTCCGGGCAGGCAAGCCTTCCACCATCCCCAGGTGCGGGAAGTGTTGCGCAAGGGTTTACCCCTTTTGTTGTCCTCGGGCATCTACCCCATTACCGTGACCTTGGCTACCTATTTCGCCTCTTCGGCGGGGGACGGAGCCCTCTTTTGTGTCTACGCGGCTTCCCGAACCAATGAGCTGGTCTACGGGGTAGTGGTGGTGCAGCTGTTTACCGCCTTGCTCCCGGCCCTGGCTCGGGATGAGCAATCTCAGGAGACCTTTGCCTTTGCCTTGCGCCTGCAGTCCCTGGTGGTATTCCCCAGCGCGGTGTTCCTCATGGTGCTGGCCCCCGCCGTGACCGGTTTGCTCTTTGGCGGCGGCCGTTTTGGTCCTGGGGAAGTGGGCCTGGCGGGGCAAGCGCTGGTGGGGTTTGCCGCGGGGATGCCCGCCCTGGCCTTTAGCAAGCTAGCCGCAGGGCGTTTTTTCGCCTCCCACAACACCCGCGCTCCGGTCCAGGGCTCCCTGGTGAGCCTGGCGGTTTTCGCTGTGGCAGGTTTTGTCATGACACCCCGCTGGGGCGTGGTGGGGGTGGCCTGCGCCACTTCCCTTTCCCAGTACGCTTCATCCCTGTATTTGGGCTGGCGGCTCTGGCGGGCAGGCCAAGGGCCCCCTGGGGAGGTGTTCCTCTCCGCGGTGGCCCACGCCCTGGCCGCGGTGGTGATGGGTGGCGCCCTGTGGGGGGTGCGGCAGACGATCGCCTTTCCCTGGCACACCTCGCTGCGCGGTGGGGTGATGGTTTGCGCCGCCGGTCTTCTCGGATTCGGCCTCTACCTGGCTTGCCTTTGGTTCCTCCGCCGGCGGGAAATCCAGGAACTGCTGCGTTTGCTGCTGCGGAGAGGTGCATGAAGGCGGTGCTGCAGCGGGTTGCCTGGGCGAGGGTGAAAGTTGAGGGCGAAGTGCGGGCCAGTATTGGTCGGGGGCTATTGATCCTGGTGGCCATCGAGCGTGGTGACACCTTGGAGGCGGTGGAAAAGGCGGCAGAGCGTTTTGCCACCTTGCGCGTGTTTGAGGACGCGGAAGGCAAGATGAACGTAGGCCTCACAGAAGCCGGGGGCAGCGTGCTGCTGGTTTCCCAGTTCACCTTGGCCGGCTCCATCGCCAAAGGACGCCGTCCCTCCTTTGATGGCGCCGCACCCCCGGAGGTGGCCCGCCCCCTTTTTGAGGCCCTTGTGGATGCCCTCGGCAAACGGGGGGTGGTGGTTGCCACTGGGGTTTTTGGCGCCCGCATGGAGGTGGAGCTGCTCAACGACGGTCCGGTGACCTTCATCTGGCAGTACCCCCAGCCCAAGGGACCCGCCCAAGGAGCAGACATCTAGCGGGGAATTGGCCAAGCCCATTGAGGGGTGTGGTGGTGGGTTGAGGGGGGCCTAATGCTTGTTCGGGGGCCTTGCCTCCCCAGTGCTCTTCGGGAACCGAGGAAAAGGGCACTTGCTTCTAGGGCACAACCTTCACCGGTTCAGGGGCAAAACTCAGGGCAAACACCAGCCAGCTGGCGGCCGCCAGCCATTTACGCTCGGCGGGAAAAGGCTCTGCCTCTCCCGGCACCCACGGGTGACGAACCCCCATGATCAGGGCCACCACCGCCCAAACCCACCAACCCGTCCACAGAAAGCCCAAGGCCACCAGCAACAACAGTAGGGGCCAGGCTAGCACCCGGTGCAGCCGACCGAAGATGGCGTAGGCAATGTGCCCCCCGTCCAGCTGGCCAAAGGGGAGCAGGTTGAGGGCGGTGATCAAGAGCCCGAACCATCCCGCATAGGCAGTGGGGTGGAGGAGGAGATCCGCACCTGAGCCCAAGGCAGGGTGGAGCAGGTGGGCGGTGAGCTTGAAAAGAAGCGGTTCGCCAAACACCAGGTACCCTCCTTGGGGAAGCTCGTACACCACCTGGGATTTTTGGATCCCCCATACCAACACCGGCAAGGTGACCAAGAACCCGGCCAGGGGACCGGAAGCCCCCACATCCACGAGCTCCCGCTTGCTCACCAACGGGGAGCGAATGCGGATGAAGGCCCCTAGGGTGCCAATGCCAAAGGGGACGGGGATGAAGAAGGGAAGGGAGGCGTCCAGCCGGTGGTGCCGACAGGCCAAGTAGTGCCCCATTTCATGGGCGAGGAGGATGGCCATGAGGGGCAGGGAAAGGGCCACACCTTCCGACCAGAGGTGCAGGTCTGTGGCCAGGCGCCAAAGAATGGTGCCGGGGGGCAGGGAATGGGACCGCTCAAAGCTGTCGAGCCATCCTGGGGAAGCGAACATGAGCCCACCGAAGAAGGTGGTGGTGGCAAAGGTGAGGGCAAAGAGGGCCAGGTGGAGGAGCCACCGTCCCAAGGAGGGCAACGGGGGTTTGGGCCTCAAAACCCCCACCCAAGCGCCGTCGGGCGCCCAGATTTCTATGTCATTTCTCCCCACGGAACTAACCGAGCTCGCGCAACGCCTTTCCCGGTTTGAAACGGACCGTTTTGCCTGGCGGAATGGGGACCGGTTGACCGGTACGGGGATTCCTCCCTACGCCCCGTTTCCGTTCTTTGACCAAAAAAACGCCAAAGCCCCGCAACTCAATGCGCTCGCCCCGCAGGAGGGCCTCCTTCAGTGTGTCAAAAATGGTTTCAACCACTTCAGCGGCTTTGTTTTGGGGCAGGTCCACCACATCCTTCACCGCTCTCACCAGGTCTGCCTTGATCATGACCGCGTCCTCCTCCGCCAACTCCGGAAGGCAAAGCCTAGTGTTCCCGCTCCCCCACTGTCAAGCTTGCCACTGACCTGAGTTTTTGTCGCACCACCAACATTTCCAGGGCCAAGCCTGCCAGCCGTGCCACCTCCTGGAGGTGGGCCAGGGACACCTCGGAGATGCCCTCTTCTCCGCGGTCCAGCCAGAGAAACGCCACCTGTTTCCCGCGCACGCGGATGGGCACGATAGCCGCCGCTGCCGGACGGGGTGGGCCCAATGCCTCAAACAGGGCTTCGTTCCCTTCCCCGCCTACCAGGGGACCCAGGTGCACCTCCATGCCGCGCATGAGGTTCAAGAAGACCGATGGTCGGTCCAGGGGCAAGATGAACGTGTGGAGGTCCTCATCCACCAGGTCCAAGCCGCGGCCCATCCAGCCCATGACCTTGCCGTGGTGGACGGAGAAGAGCACCACCCGCGTACCCTCCTCCGCCAGCGCCTGCAGGACGAGCTTGCCCACCTGGTCACGGTGGGTAGAACTGGCCAACACCTCACCCAGTTGGGGAAGTTCCCGCACCGCCACCAGGGTTCCCGCCGCCATAGGGGCCAGGGCGGGGAACGTGGCGGTCGCTACGGGAGGGATGGTCCAGCTGGGGGCGTCCAAGGCCTTGAACAGTTCCGGTCCCGAGGCCTCCATGTGCCAAAACTGGCGCCACTGTCGTTCCCGCCCCCGCGGTGGTCCCGGTGGTGCTCCCCCGTGCTCTCCCACGCTGGTGGTGGGCAGGGCCAGAGCCACCGAGAGGGCCGCCTCCGTGGCCACGTGGGGTCGGATCACCATGCCCGTCATGCTGGCCAGCTCGTCCAACAGGACCAGGTCGTTGGGGTTGAGCATGGCCACGTCCAGATTGCGCCCTTGGCGGGCGAAGGGAACCACCATGTGACGTTTGGCAAAGCTCACCGGGATGAGCGAGCGGATTTCCCGCGGCGCCGCTGCCAACTCCAAGGCACTCACGGGGGGAGCTCCGGTTTGCTCCGCCAGCGCTTCCAAAAGCTTGGACTCACCGACCAGCCCCAGCCGCATCAGCCAGCCGCCCAGGCTACCCCCATGTCGGCGACAGGCTTCAATGGCGGCGCGCAGGCCATCGGCGGAAATGGCACCTTTTTCCAAGAGGATTTCCCCTAATCTGCGCACGTGGCCCGAACCCCTGTCCGCAGTATACCCCTTTGCTGCCCCGACAGGGCCTCTCAGCGGAAGAGGAAGCGGTCCAACAGCGAACGGGAGATGGGTCGGCTCATGACGTAGGCATCCTCTCCATCTTGGTAGTAGCGGGTGCGACGACCGGCGATGAGGTAGCCCAACCGGCGGTACAGCTCAATCGCCCGCCGGTTGGAGACGCGAACCTCCAGGGTGAGGGAACGCCCACCCTTGTTCTCGGCCTCTTCCAACGCCGCTTGTAAAAGGGCGGTGGCCAGGCCTCGCCCTTGGTACTGGGGGTGTGTGGCCACCTTAAGGATGTGGAGGTCATCCACTTGCCAGGCGGCGAAAAGATAGGCGGCCAGCTCCCCGGAAGGGGCCAGCACGACCCTTTGGAAGCGGTTTGGTTGGCCCACCTCCGTGGCAAAAAGCCCCTGAGGCCAGGGATCGGGAAAGACCAAAGCCTCCAGTTGCGCTACCGCCTCCAAGTCGGAAAATTGGGGCTCCCGCCACAGGAAGGGTTCAGGCAAGTTTGCCATCACTGATCCCTCGCCACGGGAAAGGGCTCTAGGTACATGGGGGTCAGGGAGCTGGGATCGGGTTGGGAGAGCCGAGAGGCCAGGATGAGCAGGGCCTCCGCGGGGGTGGAACGGGCAAGCGCTTGAGGAGTTTCCGCCGGCAAGCTCAGTCCTATGGGTCCTATGACCGGCAACTTCCACCGCAGCACCTGCGCCACAGGTACCGTGTGGACGGTATCGGTGGGCTGCCACTCCTCCAAGCGCCGAAAGGGCTGGGCGTACACCCAGCCGCGGCGAGCCGGTTGCACGGCGAGGACTTCTTCTTCCTCGGTGCGAGCTGCCTGCATGAGCAGCGAGGAAAAGCCGTGCAACGGGATTCCACGCCCCAGGGAGAGACCAAAGGCGCAAGCCAAGGTGTTGCGAATTCCAGTGAAGGAGCCGGGCCCGCGGCTGGCTACGATGAGTTCAAGGGCCCCCAGGTCAATGCCAGCGGCCTCCAGGACTTCCTGCACGGCGCGCAGGAGCAGCGAGGCTTTTGGTTGCGGTGGGGACAACGCGACCAACGAGGGAGCTGGCAGCCCTCGCCCGGCCAACGCCACCTCCACCCGGCCCCCGCAACCCACCAGCGCCAGCGTGGTCCGCACGCCCTCATTGTGCTCAGGTGAAGGGCCCCCTGCAACTACGCTGAGCCTGCATGCACAATGGTAACGATGAAAGGGATCATGGCGAGGAGGTTGCTATGGGTTTTCGTATGGAAAAGGATAGCTTAGGGGAAATGGCGGTGCCTGAGGATGCCCTCTTTGGCGCGCACACCGCGCGAGCCTTGGAAAATTTTCCCCTCTCCGGCTGGACCATGCCGCGGGAGTTCCTGCGGGCTTTGGTTTTGATCAAGAAGGCGATGGCCATTGCCCATGGGGAGCTGGGATTTTTGCCCCTACCGGTGGCCCAGGCCCTGGGAAGGGCGGCGGACAAGCTCCTCGCCGGCGAGCTCTGGCATCACTTCCCCGTGGACGTGTTCCAAACTGGGTCGGCCACCTCCACCAACATGAACGCCAACGAGGTGTTAGCCCGGTTGGCCAACACCTTGCTGGAGGGGGAACCGGCCCCGGGACTCCGCGTTCACCCAAACGATCACGCCAACTTGGGCCAATCCTCTAACGATGTGATCCCTACCGCTGCCCGCATGGTGGCCTGGCAAACGGCCCGGGATTTGCTGGGGGAGGGTGAGCGACTGGCGCAAAGCTTAGGGGGTTTGGCTCGGCGGTACGGCAACACGGTGACCCTGGGACGGACCCACTTGGTGGACGCTCTCCCCACCACCTATGGGCGGGTGTTTGATGTGTGGCAGGGGAGGATCAGGCGAAGCCTTCGGCGGGTGGAATGGGACACCCAACCCCTCACGGAGCTTCCACTGGGGGGTACGGGAGTGGGCACGGGCCTCAACGCCCACCCCCAAGCGGTGAATCGGGCCTTGGCGCTGCTCCGCGAATGGACCGGTGCTCCCTGGCAGCTCATGGACAACCCCGCCCTGGGCATTGCCTGTTGGGATGACCTCTTGGCCTTTGCCACAAGCTTGTCCCACTTTGCCGGGGTGCTGTTTTGCTTGGCCCAGGAGCTGCGCTGGCGAAGCTCCGGCCCCAATGGCGGTCTGGGGGAGTTGCGGCTGCCCGCGGTGCAGCCGGGGTCCTCCCTCATGCCCGGTAAGGTTAATCCCGTGATTCCCGAAGCAGTGGCCCAAGTCTGTCTGGAGGTGCAGGGATTGGCGCAGGCCTGTGCGGCCAGTCAAGCCCTGGCGCAGCTGGAGCTGTTTCATGCGGCTCCGTTAGTCACCTGGAACCTCATCACCGGCGGGCGGCTGTTGACTTCTGCCTGCAAGGTGCTGGTGGAACGGTGTCTTGCTGGACTGTCGGTGAACGAAGAACGTTGCCGCCAGTTGGCTGCCGCTTCTCCGGCTCTGGTCACCGCCCTTTCCCGGGAACTGGGCTATGACCAGGCGGCACAGGTAGCACTGTTGGCGCAAAGGGAGGGTGTCTCGCTGGTGGAGGCGGGCAGAAAACTGGGGGTGGAGGAGCGGCTGCTTACCGCCGTGCTGGACCCCGCGCGCCTGGCAGGGGCTTTGCGGGAAGGCGAAACCGCACTCCAGGAGTAAACCTCAAAGCAGCAGGCGCGTAAAAGGGCCGATGATCTTGGGGGGGAAGCAATGACGGCAAGGCATGTCTTTCGCTGGTCGTTGGTCGTTGCTTTGTGGGCGGCGCTGCCCGTGGCAGCCCTCACCTCGGAGCAGGTTTTTGGTTTACGCGCCCGGAGCATTGGGCCCGCTGTTATGAGTGGCAGGATCGCGGCCATTGCTGCGGTTCCGGGACCTACGGTGACGGTGTACGTGGGGGCTGCCACCGGTGGGGTGTGGAAATCCACCGATGGAGGGCTCACCTTCAAGCCAATCTTTGACCGAGAAAAGGTGGCTTCCATCGGTGCTGTGGCGGTTTCACCGGTCAACCCCGACCTCATCTGGGTGGGTACCGGAGAGGGCAACCCGCGTAACTCCGCCTCCGTCGGCTTAGGTGTGTGGCTTTCCCGCGATGGCGGGAAGAGCTTTCGGCATGTGGGGCTGGAAAAAACGGAGCGGATTCATCGGATCCTGCCCCATCCCCGCGACCCAAACGTGGCTTACGTGTGCGCTTTGGGGCAGATGTGGGGGGAAAACCCTGAGCGAGGCGTGTTCAAGACCACCGACGGCGGTCAGTCATGGCACCGGGTGCTCTTTGTGGATGAAAAAACCGGTTGCGCGGACCTCATCATTGACCCGGTCAACCCCGACAAGCTCATGGCAGCAATGTGGACGTACCGGCGGTGGCCTTACTTTTTCCGCTCGGGGGGTTCCGGCTCGGGGCTCTACCTCACCTACGACGGCGGTGGGAGCTGGAAGAAGCTCACCCCCAAAGAAGGGCTACCGGAAGGGGAGCTGGGGCGGATTGGGCTGGCCTCTTGCGCTGCCAAGCCGGAGGTGGTGTATGCCCTGGTGGAGGCCAAGACCAATGTCCTGTTGCGTTCGGACAACGGCGGCGAGAGCTTCGTGAAGGTTAACGAGGGCGCGCGGGTAGGCAACCGGCCCTTTTACTATGCGGACATTTACGCTGATCCGGTGTGGCCACAGCGGGTCTACGACCTGGCCACCCGCCTCTCCGTCTCCGATGACGGTGGCAAGAGCTTCCGTCCCCTGGCCACAGGGCCTGGGGGGATTCACCCAGACTTTCACGCCCTGTGGATTAACCCACAAAATCCGGAGCACCTCATCGCCGGCAACGACGGTGGCGTGGCCATCTCCTACAACCGTGGGGAGACCTGGCGGTTCGTCCCTAACCTCCCCCTAGCCCAGTACTACCACGTCAACGTGGATCTGGATCGCCCCTACAACGTGTACGGCGGGTTGCAGGACAACGGCTCGTGGCGTGGGCCCTCGGCGGTTTGGGAGGTGGGTGGCATTCGCAACCATCACTGGCAGGAGGTGGGGTTTGGCGATGGGTTTGACGTCTCCCCCGACCCGGAGGATTCCCTGCGCGGTTACTCCATGAGCCAAGGGGGGTACTTGCGCCGCTGGAACCTGCGCACCGGGGAGCAAAAGGACATCCGGCCCGCGGGCCCGCCGGGGGTGAAACTGCGCTTTAACTGGAATGCTGCCTTCGCCCAGGATCCTTTTGATCCGGCCACGATTTACTACGGTTCGCAGTTTGTCCACCGCTCAAGGGACCGTGGGGACAGCTGGGAGATCATCTCACCCGATCTCACCACCAACAACCCCGAATGGCAGAAGCAGGCGGAAAGTGGCGGCTTGACCCCGGATGTGACGGGAGCCGAGAACTTTACCACCATCCTGGCGATCGCACCTTCCCCGGTGCAGCGGGGTGTCATCTGGGTGGGCACCGATGACGGGCGTATCCACGTCACCCGGGATGGCGGCCAAAGCTGGGTGTCGGTGGAAGCAAACCTCCGTGGCGTGCCACCGAACACCTGGATCCCGCACATTGAGGCGTCCAAACACCGGGCGGGCCGGGCCTATGTGGTCTTTGATGATCACCGGCGGTCCAACTGGACTCCTTACCTCTTCGTCACCGAGGATTTTGGTGCCACCTGGAAGAGCCTGAACACTGCCAATTTATGGGGGTATTGCCTCGTGGTGGAGGAAGACCCGGTGGATGAAAACCTGCTCTTTGTCGGGACCGAGTTTGGGCTTTACATCTCCCAGGACCGCGGCAAGAGCTTCTGGCGCTTTACCAACGGCTTGCCCACCGTTTCAGTGATGGACTTGGTGGTGCACCCCCGGGAACACGATCTGGTGATAGCCACCCACGGCCGCTCCCTGTACATCGTGGATGACATATCGCCCCTGCGGGGGTGGTCTCCTCAAGTGTGGGAAAAGCCCATCCACCTCTTTCCCATCCTGCCGGCGCAGCAGTTCCGCCGGAGCCAAGGCAGCGGGGCCCGCTTTCCCGGCAGCAGCGAGTTTCAAGGGGAAAACCGCCCTTACGGCGCCCTCATCTCCTTCACCCTCAATGATCCTGAGCTTTCGGCCTATGACCCAAAGGAAGGTGAAGCGGGAGGGGGGCCCCGCTCCCCGGGGCGCGGTGAGGGGGAGGGGGGTAGAGAGCGCAAGGGCCCAGAAGCCACCATCACCGTCACCGATGTTCAGGGCCAGGTGGTGCGCACCATGAAAGTGCCGGTCTTTCGCGGGCTCAACCGGGCCGTCTGGGACCTGCGGCGTGATCCCTTTAAGGAGCCACCTCGGGAAGAAGAGCAGCCCTGGCGCGACCGTGGTGGACCTGAGGTGCCTCCGGGGAGGTACACGGTTAAGGTGAGCTTCAAGGGTCAAGAGGTGCAGGGCTCGCTGGAAGTGCTTGGGGACCCGCGGTTGGCGGTATCACCAGCGGAGCGTGAGGCCAAGTGGAAGGCCATTGCCTATGCCGGCGCGCTTCAGGAGACGTTGGCCGACGGTGTGAGCCTCCTGTTGGACGTGCGGGAAGACTTAAAGCGTGTATTGGCGAAGCTGGGTGCGGCCAATGCCAGTGGAGGCGAAGTAGCAGCTCGTCCGGCGGAGGGCAGCCCCCCACTGCGCAAGCAGGTGGAGGAGCTGGTGCGGCGCAGTGAGGAGTTGGAAAAGCTCTTCCGGGTTCCTCCGGGTACGAAGGGGATCGTGGACCTGGGTGACGCCCTGAGCGCCCTGCGGGAGGTGATGAATGGCCTGCAGTCTTCCTGGGACCAACCCACCGTGGCGCAGCAGACCAAGCTGGCAGAGGCGCGTGGCAAGCTGCAGAAAGCCCTGGCAGAGTTGAAGGAGTTTGTGACCAAGGATGTGACGGCCCTACGACAGGCCTTGGAAAAGGAGGGGATCACCTTCTTGGGCGGCGGCAAGCTCCCTTCCCTGCCAGTGACTCCTGAAGGCGGGGGACCAACCCCCTAGGCCGAATCGGCTTTGATCCTGGGGAAGCTCTCCCTTGCGGGCTTGCTGCGGGCCGGTTGTATAGGCTGCCGGAGCTTTTGGGCGCGGGCGCTGGGGAGTTTGCCCGGGATCGGGGGTTGCTTTAGCACCCTCTTCGGCTTATCTTAATGCTAGTGGTAGCAATTTTTTTCTCTTCACGTTTCTTCAACACTTGGCCTATGGGCCGGGGGAAACAAGGAGGTGGTCATGGCGAAATTAAAGGAATTGCTTGCTCAGAAAATTGCCGAGCACCGTCCCCGCACGCAGAAGTTGCTGAAAGAACATGGGGAGGTGAAGATCGGTGAGGTGACCATAGCCCAGGCCATCGGGGGAGCCCGGGGGGTGAGGTGTTTGGTCACCGACATTTCCTATTTGGACCCCTTTGAGGGGATCCGTTTCCGCGGCAAGACCATTCCCGAAACCCTGGCGGCCTTGCCCAAACCCGAAGGGTGTGAGTACCCCTTTGTGGAAGGGCATTGGTGGTTCCTCCTTACCGGCGAAGTGCCCACTCAGGCGGAGGTCATGGAAGTGGTGAAGGAGTGGCAGGGACGTCGGACGGTGCCGCAGTACGTCATTGACCTCCTGCGCACCCTGCCGCGCGACACCCATCCCATGACCATGTTCTCCGCTGCCATCTTGGCCATGCAGCGGGAGTCCATTTTTGCCCGGCGGTATGCCCAGGGGATGAAGAAAGACGACTACTGGGAGCCGATGCTGGAAGATGCCACGAACCTCCTGGCCAAATTGCCCTCCATCGCGGCGTACATCTACCGCATGAAGTACAAGGGCGACGAGCACATTCCCCCCGACCCTAGCCTGGATTGGGCGGGCAATTTTGCTCACCAGATGGGGTATGCCAAGCCTTACGACGACGTGGCCCGCATGTACTTCATCCTCCACTCAGACCACGAGTCAGGCAACGTTTCCGCTCACACGGTGCACCTGGTGGCCTCGGCCCTCTCCGATGCCTACTACGCCCTATCTGCCGGCATCAACGGCCTGGCGGGACCCCTCCACGGTCTGGCCAACCAGGAGGTGCTGCGGTGGATCCAAAACTTCCAAGCCAAGTTTGGCGGGCAGGAACCCACGGAGGAAACGGTCCGGGAAGCCCTGTGGGAGACCTTGCGCTCCGGCCAGGTGATCCCAGGTTATGGCCACGCTGTGCTGCGGAAGACCGATCCCCGCTTCACCGCGCAGATGGAGTTTGCCGACAAGCACATGCCCGATGACCCCCTGTTCAAGTTGGTGAAGCTGATTTACAAAGTGGCGCCGCAAGTGCTCATGGAGCACGGCAAAGCGAAAAACCCCTGGCCCAACGTGGATGCCCATTCCGGGGTGATCCAGTGGCACTACGGGCTGCGGGAGTGGGATTTTTACACTGTGCTCTTTGGCGTGGGCCGGGCCGTGGGGGTGCTGGCCAACATCATCTGGGACCGTGCCTTAGGGTATCCCATTGAACGGCCCAAGTCGGTGACGACGCAGATGTTGGAAGACGTGGCCAGCGGTAAGCTCAAGCCAGAGGACTTGGTTTCGGAATAGTTCCGTTGCCAACGCGTTATCACGCGCCCCTTCTCAGGGGCGCGTTTTTCTCCCGCTTGCTGCTGGCGCATCCCATAGGCTCGGGGCGAAAAGCCCGCTGGGGGACGCTTGGGGCGGAGTAACCCTGGGGGCGCAGGGGGAGGGGTCTTCACCCAGCGGGCGGGGCCGGTGAGCCCTACGGCTGGTCGCCGGCATGTTCGAGCCCAAGGTCTTGGGCTGTGGTACCACGGGGCCCTCTTGCTGGGCTGCCCCGGAGCCCTCGCCGGCCGGTGCGAGAGGTTTCAGACCCCCGCCCGGCTCAGCTGGCGGCTGTGATGGTCTCCCGCACCACCACGGCCTGGCGGAGGGTGGGCCAATGGATGAGCTCATCCGGGTTGGCTCCCGCCAGTTGCAGGGCTTTCTTGAGGCTCAAGGCATGGGGTTGGCCGTCGGCCACCAGGCCCAGCGTCAGCTCCTGGCCTCGCTGCTCCCAGTACAGCACCCCGGGATGGTCGGGTGGCGCGAGGGGGCGGGGGACCCGTACCCGGTAGGTGCAGGCCACCACCGACTTGCCCAGGGACGGGGCACGGGGGTCCAGAGGTTCGGCGCTGATCACCCGTAGCCCCTCCGGCAGGCAGGCGTTCATGGCGGCCAGGTGCTCGGCAGTGATAGTGCCGGTGCAGTCCACGTCAAAGGGTTCTGCGAGGGCTTCCATCCCGACAGGCAGGGCCGGACCCATAGACAGGCGAATGTGGGGGTTGAACCCTTCGGTGAACCGCACGGGGACCCGGGCGGCCCGCAAGGCGCGCTCCAGCAGGTCCATCACCTGACGGTGGGAGAGCCAACGGCTGTCCCCCAACTTTTGCCAAATGAAGCGGTAACGGGCGGTTTTTTCCGGCTGGCGGAGGGGTTCGCTGGGAGGAGGAATTCGCGGCAGGGGTCGGAGGCGGTAGGCCGCGTTGCGGGCACGGGCAAGGTGGGACGCCTCCTCACCCACCGCGGGTAGGGTGGGGAGGGCAAGCTTGGTGTCGCGGCCATCACCTGGCACCCCGCAGTGGACGCAGTTCCCCCATCGGCAGTCGGGGGTGGCAGCCTCCAGGTAGGCGCGCCGGCGCTCGGCCTTGAGAAACCCTTTGCGCACCAAGGGGTCAATCACGTCCCAGGGGAGGGTGGCGTCCAGCTGTCGTGGGCCCAGTTCCTCCTCCCAAGACAGCTGGGCTTCCTCCACCGCCTGACGCCAGGCCTCCAAGTTCAGCCATTCCCCCCATCCGTCAAACACCGCCCCCAGATCGTGGGCGCGGGCGATGACCGCCGCCAGCCGGCGGTCACCGCGGGCCAGGAGCGCTTCCAGAGCTGCCTCCTTCGGCTCCACCCAAGTGAGCTTGGCCCGCCGCAGTCCGCGGAACGCCCGCTGCAGCAGCTCAACGCGTTTCTCTAACATGGCCACCGGACCAAAGGGCTCCCACTGGAACGGGGTGACGGGCTTTGGCACGAAGGGACCTACGGACACCTTCACCTCTCCCTGGCGGTTGCCCACCCTTTGCGAGGCCTGGAGGATGTGCCGCGCTAAGGAGGCCAGCTCCAGGACGTCGGTCTCGGTTTCCGTGGGCAAACCGATCATGGCGTACACCTTGATCAGGTTCCACCCGCGCCCAAAAGCCACCTCTGCGGCGGCAATCATGTCGGCATTGGTGAAGGTCTTGTTGATGACCCGTCGCAACCGGTCGGAACCTGTTTCTGGGGCGAAGGTAAAGCCGGACTTCCGCACACGGCTGACCGCATCCGCCAAGGCCACGGAGAAGGACTCGGCGCGCAGGGAGGGGAGGGAGACTCCGACCCGACGGTCCTTCAGCCGTTCTGCCAGGTGCCAGGCGACGGTTTCAATTTGCGAGTAATCCGCCGTGGAGAGGGACAGCAACCCCACTTCCGGATAGCCGGTGGCGGCCACGTGGCATTCCAGGGTGGCCACGACCGTGGCGGGATCAAACTCCCGCACCGGCCTGTACCAGTAACCGGCCTGGCAAAAACGACAACCTTGCGTGCAACCGCGTACCACCTCCATACCTAGCCGGTCCTGCACCACGTCCACTACCGGCACGATGGGGGGATTGGGTACATCTTCCGGGGAAAGCTGAGGCGCGAACACGCGCTTCACTGGAAAGGAAACTTCTGGCCGCAGCACCTCCCAGCGGCCCCCCTGGGCGGGGTGGGCAGCGGGGTGCCAACGGTAATAGCGGGGTACGTAGAAACCCTCTACCTGCGCCAGGCGCAGGAGCAGCTCCTCCCGGCTCCAACCCTCCTGCTTTCCCGCCAAAAGCGTATCCAGTAAAGCGGGCAGCAGGACCTCTCCATCCCCGATGGCAAAGGCGTCAAAAAAGTCAGCCACCGGTTCAGGGTTGGCCATGCACGGGCCGCCCCCCACGATGAGCGGATGCTCCTCGGTTCGCTGCCAAGAAAACCGAGGTATTCCTGCCAGGTCCAAGAGGTAAGGCACGTTGATGTAGTTGAGCTCGGTTTGCAGCGTAATGCCAATGACGTCAAACTCCCGCGCGGGGCGGTAGGATTCCAGGGAATAAAGGGGAATACCCGCCTGACGCATGGCCTGGGCCATGTCCGGCCAGGGGGCAAAGGTGCGCTCGCAAAGGGTGTCGGGGCGTCGGTTGGCGATGTGGTAGAGGATGCGGGTCCCCTGATGGGACATGCCAATCTCGTAGGTGTCAGGGAAGGCGAGGAGGAGGCGCAACGTAACGGAATCCCAGCTTTTCCGGGTGAGGTTGAGTTCCAGGCCCAGGTAACGACCGGGCTTTGCCACCTTAGGGAGGATTTGTTCCAGCTGACCTCGCACCTTGCTCATGCGCCTCTAATCTCCCAGCACTACGCCCCTCCTACCATGACCTCGCCGGGCATGGTGGTATTCCACGCTCACGAGTGAGCTCGTGAGGCCTCCAACGCCTGCGCCAGGGTATCTTCCAGTTGCCTCAGGGTATAGGGCTTTTGCAGAAAGAACGTGGACGGTCGCTGGAGGGCTTCGCGGACCCGCTCATCGGGGGCATAGCCGGAGGAGAGGATGACGGGCAGATCGGGCCGGGTTTGGCGAATCACCTGGAGGACATCAAAACCCGAAACCTCCGGCATGAGCAGGTCAAGGATCACCACGTCCACAGGTGTGGACTGGGTCAGCAGCGCCATGGCCTCGCCGCCACTGCCGGCGGAAATGGGTTCCATTTTCAGCTCCCGGAGGATTCCCTCAAGGCCTTGGCGGACCTGGGGGTCATCATCCACCAGCAGCACCCGGGCCTTGGTCAGAGGGGCCACCGCGGGGACCGGTGGGGTGGAGCCGGCCATGGGCAGCCAGAGGTGAACCCGCGTTCCCCGGCCGGGGGGACTGTGGACGGCGATGGTTCCGCCGGCGTGGCGCGCCGCCGCGCGGGCCAGGGTAAGCCCCACCCCCTGATGCACCGTGCGATCCCGCGTGGTGAAGAAGGGGTCAAACACGTGGAGGAGGTCTTCGGGGGAGATCCCGGTGCCCGTATCCTCCACCGACACCACCAGGTACGGACCTGGGGCCAAACCTAGCCCTTCCCCCTCACCCTGGACCTCTGCGCGGTCAAACCGCACCGTCACTTTGCCACCCTCGCGACAGGCTTCCAGTGCATTGCGCACCACGGCTTCCACCGCTTCCCGGAGCATGTGGCGGTCACCCCGGATCACCGGGTACTCTGGGGGTTGGTGAAGCTGCAGGGGAATGCTGGGGTAACTGCCCATGGCCGCGGTCACGCCCACCAACAGCTCCGCCGCCGAGAAGGCCTCGCTGGGCAGCCGTTCACGCTCGCCGGCCAGCAGCGAAACTCGCCGCAGCAGCGCCTGCCCTCGGTGCACCACCTCGCGCAGGCTGGTGAACTCCTGGGCCATATGCGGGTGGCGGGCGAGGAGGTTTTCCAGGCCACTGAGCCCCGCCTGGAGGATGTTGTTGCCCTCGTGGGCCAGCCCGGCGAGCAGGTGCTGAAGGGAAGCCAAGCGGGCCGCCAGCTCCTCGCGTTGCGCAGCTTCCTCCTCGCGGGTGATATCGGCGGTGACCACGCAGTACCCAGCGAAAATGCCTTTCCGGTCGTACCAGGGTGCAGCGGTGAGGTGGACTTGCTTGACCCCTTTTCCCCAAATGCGCACCCGGGCACGAAGGGTGACGGGTTCCTTCGGTGGCGGGCCACTGAGGATGGCTTGGAGCTGTTCCCGCGCCGGCGACTCGTTGAACGCCACCAAGTTGCGCCCCCGGGCGCGGGCCACGGGCACGCTGAACAACCGTTCAAAGGCTGGGTTGGCATCCAACAGCCGGCCCTGGGGGTCGGTGAGCATAATGGGTTCCCCCACCGTCTCAAAAAGCTGGCGGAACCGCGCCTCTTGCTGGCGCAGGGTGTCCAAGACCTCGGCAAATCGCACGCGTAAGAGCTTGAACTCCGCTGGCTCAAAGCCTGGAGATTGCACGGGCATACCGTTGGCCACTGCTTTTTCTGCATCGGCCAGCAACTGTTCCAGGGGAGCGGCCAGGTACCGCCAGAGCACATGAATCCCCAGCGCTGCTACGGGTAGCAGTACCAGACCTAACACGCCGGCAAGGCTCTGGCTGGGAATGGGTAGGCCTCGCACCACCAGCACCTGGAAAACAATGGCTACGGCCACCGCCACACTGGCCAGGGTCAGGGCCCCGGCTAACAAATGGACGCCAAAAGCCTTCCCCCGCCCCAGCCTCTGCACCTGGGCAACCTCCCAGAGCACCGGCGAGACCCAGCGCAGGAGGGGCCAGGAGAGAAAAAAACCACTCAGGGTATTGGTGATGGCCCAGGTGATGGCCAGCGGCCACGGGTCTGGTCCCTGGAAGCGCCACAGCCACGCCTGCAGGGAAGTTCCCACCACGGCGGCAGCGGTGGAGGCCAGCAGCGAAGCCAAAGCTAAAAGAGCTGTCTGCCGCCATTGCCTCATCAGGGGGAAGAGGCGGAACAACCGGAACACCAGCAAGGGAATGAGGGACTGTAGGGCGTTGGCGGGGGAGAAGGCGAGGGCGGTGACGGGATCGGCCACCAGGAGGTTGGAAGCCAGGGGGAACAGCACCCCCACCAGGACCCCAGCCCAGCCCAGCCACAGCGCCAAGACAAACTGCACCGCCACCGCTGGCCACAACAAGGACACAGCGCCCCCCACCGGCAGCGAGATGGTGCCGCCGGCGGCCAGGAAAAACCCCAAAAGCCCCAGGCCCAGCAGCAGCCCCGTGCGGAGGGTTCTGGTGGCCTCTTCTCCAGGGGGCAGGAGCGGCAGCTGGAGCGTAGGCGCAGAGGGGGTGGAAATGGCCATGCTTAGGGTTGGGCCCCCTGCTCAATCCACTGGCGAATTATGGCTAACTCTGCCTCCTTCAGCTTGCGCGAGGAAAAAAGCCCACGGGGCATACCCTTGCCTTCTTTGGCCGTGTGCTCCAGCTTGTGCCAAAGGTAGGAGTTCGCCGGATCCCCCGGGGCAACCAGGTAGAGTTCCGGCACCTCCACTGATTTCCTGTTCACTAACTGGGCGTAGCCCCTCCCCGCGGAGAGGTCCAGCCCCTTTTTTGGCCGTTCACTGCCGTGACACTCCACGCACTCTTTGATGAAGATGGGTTCCACCTCTTGCTGGTAGGAACGAGGAGTTTGCGAGGTGGCCACGGCGGTGGCAACCACAGCGACGAACACCAACACGCCCACACGCATACGGCCTCCTTTTCTTTCGGGGAAAACCCCGATGGGGTGTGAAAAACCCCAATTTTGCCAATAATTCTAGCACTGCCGAAAATTCCTCGAGACAGCGCGAACCGCTAAACTGGACCTGTGCGCATCGTCACGACCCATCTGGGCGCGGATTTTGACGCCTTGGGCGCCATGGCGGGCATTCGGCTTTTGGACCCGGAGGTGCGGTTGGTGTTCTCCGGGTCGCAAGAGGCGGGGGTGCGGCGTTTTTTGGAACGCGAGCGCCCAGCCCTGGAAGAACTGCGACTCAAGCAGGTGCGCCGCGCCCACTTGGAGGCGGCCTGGGTGGCCGATTGCTCCTCGCTGCGACGGCTCGGGGAGCTGGGCGAGCTCATCGTCCGGTCGGGTTGTCCGGTCACCGTGGCCGATCACCACCCCGAGCCGGAAGATCCTATTCCGGGGGCGCAGGTGTTGCCGTCACCACCGGGGGGGGCTGGCGCCACCTGTACGGTGGTGAGTTGGGAGCTGAAGCGTCGCGGGATCTGCCCCGATCCCCTCACCGCTTCTCTGTTGCTTTTGGGAATTTACGAGGATACGGGTGGCTTGACCTATGCGGATACCCGCCCCGCTGACGCCGAAATGGTGGCCTGGCTTCTGGGCTGTGGGGGAAGGCTGGAGTGGGTAAGGGCCTACGTGTTGCGGCCCCTGGAGCCGGGGCAGCTGGAGCTTTTGAACACCTTGGTGGCGGGGGCGGTGGAGCACCACGTCGCCGGAGTGTCGGTGGTGGTGACGGTGGCGCGCCCATCGGAGTTGGTGGAGGAAGCGGCCTTTGTCGTCCACCGCTACGCTGAGATCTTCGCCTTGCCGTTGGTGGTGGCCATTTTGGAGGTGCCGCCGCAGCTGGTGGTCATCGTGCGTTCCTCCCACCCGCGCCTGCATGCGGGCCAATTGCTCCTGCCCTTGGGCGGGGGCGGCCACGCCACCGCCGCCGCCGCCCGCCTGAAAGGGAAATCGGCAGTGGAGGTGGCGGAGACCATCCTGGGCCTGGTGCGGCAGCGGCTGGGGGATGGTCCAAGGGCTGGGGATTTGGCTTCACCTGCGCTTTTTGCCGTGGAAAGCTCCACGTCCGTGCGGGAAGCGAAGGAGCGATTGGTGCGCCTGCGGATTAACGCCATGCCGGTGCTCCAGGAAGGGGAGCCGGTGGGGTTGGTAACCCGACAAATTCTGGACAACGCTGAGAGTCACGGGCTTTCGGAGCGAGCTGTGGCAGCGGTGATGCGCCCCGGGGTGTCGGTGGTTAATGCCGACACCCCCCTGGAGGACCTGGAGCGGCTGTTCGTGGAGGAACGAGAACGCTTGGTCTTGGTGGCGCGCCCCGCGGGGTACGGGGTCATCACCCGGATGGACCTGTTCCGCCGGCTCTTTGAGCGCCAGGCCAGGGCCTTCCCCTCGGCTCTGCCGCGCCTTCCGGGAGGGAAACCCAGTTTCCACAACGTGTTGGCCCGTTTGCGCGAACGGGTGGGGGAGGAGCGGCTGGCTTTGCTGCAGCGGGTAGGAGAGGTGGCCAGCCGGCTGGACATGCGGGCTTACCTGGTGGGCGGTGCGGTGCGGGACGTGTTGCTGGGCCGTGTCCCGGAGGACATGGACGTGGTGGTGGAGGGCAACGGGGTGGAGGTGGCGCGTCTGGTGGCGGCGGACCTGGGGGGACGGATCCACGTCCATGAGCCGTTCCTCACGGCGGTGATCACCTTCCCCTCGGGACTGCGCTTGGATGTGGCCACGGCGCGCACGGAATTCTACCGCTACCCGGCGGCACTGCCGGAGGTGGAGCGGTCGGCGTTGCGCCTGGATCTCTACCGCCGGGACTTCACCATCAACGCCATGGCCATTACCCTCAACCCCCAGGGTTGCGGTGAGTTAGTGGATTTCTTCGGCGGACAAAGGGACTTGGAGGGGAAGCGAATCCGCGTCCTCCACTCCCTGTCTTTCATTGAAGATCCCACCCGGGTGGTGCGCGCTGTGCGTTTTGCCACCCGTCTGGGTTTCACGTTGGCCCCAGACACGGAGCGCCTGGCGCGGGTGGCGGTGGAAGAAGGGGTGTTGGCCAGGCTTTCCGGGGAGCGTTTGCGGGATGAGGTGTTCCTCCTGCTGGACGAAGAGCACCCAGTGGAAGGCTTAGCGGAGCTGGAACGGCTAGGGGTCTCCAAAGCTCTGTTCCCCGAGCTCACCTGGGGGCGGACCACGGGAAGGTTCTTGCGGCAAGTGGAAGCCATCCTCCTCTGGGCGGCCATGGAACGGGTGTACGAGGGTCCCAAACCCCTGGTGTTCCTCGCCGCGTTGGCCCTGCGCGGGGGAGAGCGCGCCGGGGAGCTTTTAGCCCAGCGCTTGGGGTTGGCCGGTGAAGGGCGGCAAGTGGTGGCAAAGGTGTGGGAGGGGGTGGAGAAGTTGTTGGCGGTGGCCGCCGGCCCCAGCTCCCCCAGTCGCGTGGTGGAGGTGCTGGAGCGCACCCCCCTTCCCTGGGCACTGCTCACCCTGGTGGTGGCAACCCCCTCCCAGCGGCAGGTGGTGCGCCTGGCGCTCACCGATTGGGCAAGACGCCCGTGGCCGGTGCGGGGGGCTGACCTGGTGGCCCAGGGGGTTCCGGAGGGCCCGTGGATTGGGCATGCGGTGCGGGCCGCCCGGGCGGCGGTGCTGGATGGAGCAGTGAGCGGGGAGCAAGCTTTGGCCTACGCCCTTTCCGTGTGCCAGGAACTTCGCCGGGAACCAGGCCGATGAGGATCACCGGCGGGAAATGGGCCTCGCGGAGGGTTTCCGGTCCCCCCCGCGGGCAGCTGCTGCGGCCCACCCCCGACGCGTTGCGCGAACAGACCTTTGCGATTGTCGGGGAACGGGTCAAGGGAGCGTTGTTTCTCGACCTTTTTGCCGGTACTGGGATCAACGCCCTGGAGGCCCTGTCCCGCGGGGCAAGCCGGGCCATTCTGGTGGAGCACCATCCCCAGGCCCTTGCCCTCATTCGCACGAACTTTGCCCACTTGGGGGTGGACCCGGGAGAGTACACGCTCGTGCCCTCCAGGGTATCGGAAGCCCTCCCTTGGCTTGCCCAGCAGGGAGTTGAGGTCTCACTGGCCTGGGCTGATCCACCCTTTGCCCACTTTTCGCAGCACCTGAAGGATGTGGCGTTGTTGGCCACCCTGGGGGTACTGCGGCCCGAGGGGCTTTTGGTGTTGGAA